>JARKVN010000108.1 GCA_029851645.1 Cellulosilyticum sp.
ATCTAAAAAAGTCACTTTATAATAAATTGTAAAATCCCCAGTTATTGTAATTAAATTTAGATATACTTTTATCATTTCTATTTTCAGTAATTTATTGATAAAACGTTTTGATATAAAAAACTTAATTACACAGATTAGATACTATAACTACTATATTTAAGGAGTTTATTATGTTAAATGTAAAAAGAGGATCTAGTACACATACTGATTCCTATAAAGCAGCTTTAGAAGTTGTCGAAGAAATTAATCAAAACAATCCACAGATTGTTCTATTCTTTGTCTCTAGTATATATAATTTTCAAACGGTTCATGATGTCTTTAGAAACCATTTTAAAAATACTATAGTTGCAGGTTGTACTTCTCAAGGTGAAATTACCACTCAATTAGGCTATGGTGAACACTCACTATCTGCTCTAAGTATATCAAGTGATGATTTACAGATTGCACCTGTACTATGTAAAAATGTCAGTAAACAATCCATGCTTTATAAAAATACAATCGTTAAAGCCATGCAGAGCATTGATCTTAATCCTTCTGACCCACGACTCAGCAAAAAAGGGTTTGCCCTTGCACTTATAGATGGCCTTACAGCCTCTGAAGAAAAAGTTATGATGATGATGGATTATTTACTAGAAGGAAACTCCTTCAATTTAATCGGAGGTTCTGCTGGAACTTTAGATGAAGTGGGCTCTTCTTATATCTCACTTAATGATGAAATTGTATCAGATGCCGCACTACTTATTTTCATACGAACAAATAAGCCCTTTATGATTTATAAGGAAAATATTTATGAGCCTACTGGTGATACTTATCTTGTGACACATGCTAACTTACGTAACCGTACTATATATGAGATTAATAACAGGCCTGCTACAGAAGTATTTGCCCAAGCATTAAATACTTCTCCTAATATGTTAGATACCAATCTATTTGCTTCTAATCCTATAGGTCGTCTAAATAATAATGAACTTTTCATTGCTTCCCCTTTTGCTGTACAAAAAGATGGTAGCATTCAGTTCTATTCTCAAATTTCTAATGGTACACCTATTCATTTCATGAGAAAAATGGATGCATCACTTGTTGCTAAGCAAACTGCCAAACAGATTTCTTCAACTCTTACTCGTCCTAAGCTCATCTTAGGCTTTAATTGTATACTAAGACATTTACAGTTTAAGAATGAAAAAAGTAGTAAACAGCTTTTTGATATTTTAGATCATGTTGCTCCGTTTTGTGGTTTTACAACACTTGGGGAACAGTATGGGACAGAACACATTAATCAAACACTTACACTTTTAGCTTTAGGAGAATAATTTATGAAAAAAAGTTTAAAGACCTTATTTAATAAAACGAATCGTACCTATACGACTAATCATGCGTGTAAATTACCTGAAGAAAATTATGAACAACTTAATCTATTTGTTGAAGCAAGTCAAGATTTAAATTCTGCACTTTATAAAGTATGTGTAGATACTGAAAACAATAATGATCAAATCTCCTCTGAGATCTCTAAAATGACAGTCAATATTACGCACCAAAATACTTATTTAGATGAAGTAAAAAGTTCTCTGCATACAGTATATGAACAAGTAGAGGAAACCTCACAAGTTGCAAAAACAACGACTGATGTTACATCTGAAGCTTATACGAATCTTAATTCCACAACTAATGTACATATGACTAATCTTCTTAATGATATGGCCAATATGAAAACTTCTTTTGAGTCTATGCTTCTGATTATACAGGAACTACTTTCCACAAATGCTACTCTTTTTACAGCCATTAACGCTATTAAAGATATTTCATCTCAGACAAAACTTTTAGCTGTTAATGCAAAAATAGAGGCTGCACGCGCTGGAGACTCTGGTCGTGGTTTTTCTGTTGTTGCTGATCAAGTTCAGTATCTATCTGATTGTTCCAATAATGCATCTCAAGATATAGAAGAGCAACTTCATTCTTGTGAAAAAATTTCCTTAAAAGTTCAAGAAGTTCTTCAATTAAACACACAAAATTTTCAATCCATTTCTGATGCTGTGGGTAATACATCAGACGTTTTTATTAATACCCTTACAGCTCTAACTGAAGTTACACGACAAATGCAGATTCTTGAAGAGCAAACTAAGGTAAATAACTCAGCCATTAAAGATATTGTAGATAAAGTTAATATCGTTGCTGAAAAATCTCATCTCAATACCCTCAATGCTAATGAAATCTGTAGAGTTAGTATGAACCAATCTAATAGCATTTATAAATGTGTGAATTTTGCTGAACAAACTTCCTTTATTAGCTCTAAAATACAGCATCTTCTTAACGATAGCACTTCTAAATAATAGTATATTTAAGGCATGAGCTCTATATATGATAGAGTTCATGCCTTTCTTTTCCTAAATCTATTTGCTTCATATAACGCATCCAATAACTTATTTAGTTTTTGTGAAAATTATACATGTAGCCTTCGTTTTAACTCACTTAGCATATTTTTGCCTTCAAATACAATAAGTCCTGTCACTGATATCATACTAGTCAAAATACATACGATTGAAGGAATATCTGTCCGTAAACAGTTGGTTACCAAAAAGATAATGGGAATAATTCCAAATAAAGCATCTAATAAAAGATAAATCATATAATCTCCCACTTTCAGATGCAAAATTTTAGTCAGCAAATACATAACCACCATAGCTAATGTAAAAACAATAGGTAGTACAAAAGTCAGTGCCCATCCTCTCCATCCTGTTATCATATCTAAAAAGATAGCAAATAGACAAATAATCACACTCTGATATAATAAATACTTCAGGATATTTCTATGCTTTTTAATAGCCGTTGCAAGACTCATCCAAACACCCCCTACAGTTAAAATAACGATTAACGCCCAAAAGGTTGTGCTTGGTATCATTAAATTAAAAAATATGGATAAGATACTTGCAATAATAGAAATAAACCCGACTATTTTTAATATCAAATGCTGCTTTATATACACCTCTTCTATAGGTGGAAAAATACTTTCCTTAATCTCCCCTTTTACTAAAAGCTCACTTTGGCATAAAGGACAAAAGGTTAAATTTCCTATAACTTCTACCTTGCACCGATTACAATATTTCATATGTCTTCTTTCTCCTCCACCAATAAATTTAATCCATCAAGTTGGTACTAAGTGTTACACCTATCCCTTTACTTGTTAATTCTCTAAAGAAATGTTTCTGTACTTCTGTACTGATAAAAGGCGAGGTAAAACTAATAGAAAGTTGATCTCCATAAGAACATAAGCAGACTTGTATTTTCTTTGTACTTACACAAACATCGAATCCATCAATATAGGGCTCTAATGCTTTAGGCATCGTTACCTTTCCAATATTAGAAAAGCTTGTTGTCACTTCTTCATTTGTTAAATGATGAGCAATTTGAAGAGTTGGTTTCTTTAGTACTAAGGGTATAGCACGTGTCACATAATTCTTCTCTAGTGCCACCAGATGATTGATTCTAGCCTGAATTTTTTCTGGCTTTAACTCTTTATCAAAAAATGCTTTAAGACTACTAATAATATCTTGTAAAGTATCTTCACCTGTTCCAAAAACATAAGGTACTAAAATGACACTAAAGAAATTTCGTGCAGAAGCCGACTGAAAATAAGGTCTTAAATTAACAGGTACAGAGATTACTACAGGCTGTTTTTTTTCTCTTTGACTCATTTGTTTACCAATAGCTTCTATTAAGATAGCACTTAAATAAATCGTCAGGGTTGTATCATAACTACGTGCCTTTTCTAATACGGCTTTTACTGATACAATGCCATGAATCACTTGTAAAAAATCTCCTCCTATTTTATCTCCTTTAAATTTATAAGCCTTACCTACAGAAACTTTCTTGCCTCCCTTATCTTTAGAAGAATATTTTTTAAATCCGTCGTCTTCTTGCTCAGCTCTAGAGGCATCATAATCTAATACTAAGTCACATTCTTTAAGTTCCTCTTCATGAGCCATGACCAAATAATTTAAAACTAGGGTACGCAAGAATTGTAAAGCCCCTACACCATCTGTTAAAGCATGGTGAATTTCTAAATTAATACGCTTCTTATAATACGTTACTTCAAACAACAGCCCTTTAATATCCTCATCGTAAATTTGTCCACAAGGTACTTTGCTTTCTTCTTCTACCATAGGCTTTATATCACTTGCCTCAAAATAATACCAAAATAGTCCTTTCCTAATAATAGAAGCATATAACGGAAAAGATAACATGGTTTTATCTAATGCTTTTTGCAAAATGTGCGGCTCGATCTCCTCTTTAAGCCGACAATCAAAACGAAAAACTTTCGTATCCTGCTTATTACTATTAGGAGGAAAAATCTTTGCAGCATTATCTAACTTCCGCCATGAAAGCTCTTTGTTTCTTCTCATCTGTTTACTCCTTCTTTAAAAATTCATTAATGATTTTATAACAAGCTCTAGCTTCAGCAAATAAGGGGGATAATGCCAAAAAACCATGAATGGCATTAGGCATACGATAAATCTCTACTTTATTACCTGCCCCACGTAGCTTCTTGCCGTAGGCTTCCCCTTCATCTCTTAATAAATCGTACTCTGCTGTAATAATAAGCGTTTCTGGTTGATTTTCTAAGTCCTCTGCTAGAATAGGTGCTACATATGGATTTCTTAAATCCTTTTTATCTGTAACATACAAATCGATATAGTCCATCATCCTTTTTTGTGTTAATAAATAGTCACTTCCATTCTCTTTCACAGAAGGATAAGGTGAAGCATCACTATGATCACTATAAGTAGCAGGATAAAGTAAGATTTGTCTATCTACCTGAAATTCTCCTCTATCTCTTGCCAACAAGGAAACAGCTGCGGCAAGATTAGCCCCTGCACTATCTCCAATCAGTGTGACTTTATGAATAGGATGATTAAATAACAATGTACTTCTTACAACTTCTTTAACTACTGCATAGCAATCCTCAAGCCCTGTTGGAAAAGGATATTCTGGTGCTAAACGATAGTCTACAGATAGTATGATATGTTTGGTACGATTAGCCATACGTGTACATACCTTGCTATAGCTATTAATGTTACCTGTAACAAAACCACCACCATGAAAGAAAATCAT
Organism: Cellulosilyticum sp.; assembly: GCA_029851645.1. Lineage (GTDB taxonomy): Bacteria > Bacillota > Clostridia > Lachnospirales > Cellulosilyticaceae > Cellulosilyticum. The sequence continues at coordinate 5,107 of JARKVN010000108.1, forward strand.
TAGTGGATAAATCCCTTCTTTAGAAGGGAAAAAAACTCTTACTGGTATTTGATAATCCCCTCGTCTTACCTTATGATCCCACATCTTATAAAAAGATTTTAACATATGAGGGTGAATCCTATCGACCATCTTTCTTTCAGATTGATACGTATCCTTTAAATCCTTATTTGAATATAATAACTTTCTTAAAGCGCTCAATACTTTCTTATTACTCGGCATACCTTTTCTCCTAAACTTTCTGTCTATTTGCCTCTATTTATTCTTATATTATTTTAAAATATTTATCTATCTAATCATAATATAAATGCCCATAAATCTCTATAAAAAAAGAGCACTTCATTTTGAAATGCCCCTTTTACTTTATTTCTCTACTTTAGTTAGTTTAACAAGTAAAATGCCACTACTAGGAATGTTTAAGTTTAAAGTTGCTTTTAAAATGTCTACTTCTTCTGCTGTAAGTACACAATAAGCTACATACTCATCTTTAAGTTTCATTGCTTCAAGTGGTACGCTGATAACAACTTCTTCCTGCGTTTTATTAAAACAACTTAAATAAACTCCTGTATGGTCTTCACTATATAATAAAATAACTTCTTCTGACTCGAAAAGTACTTTGGTTTCTTCTGTAATTTCAAATGCCTTTAAAATAAGCTGTTCTTTAATAGACGGTGCTTTGGTTGCTTTTTTAAAAAACCCTTTCATCTGATTCTTATCAATTTTTTGTTCTACTACTTCTAATACTTTTGGTATTGTAATTTGTTTCATTAACCTACCCTCCACTCTAAATTTAATAACCTCTCTCATAAATATTTTTCTCTTAATTACTTTTTTCTATTTCTAATTATAAAGGATTTTTCTAGATTTTTGAACTACTATTAAAATTACATTTTTAATACAAATTTATTACCAGGTTTAAATACACTATTTGTTCTATAATATTTAACAGTATTTTACTTCCTCCTTCTCTTTATTGCATTATATATTACTATATAGTAATATACTATATAGTAATATATAATTTTTATTTTGTAAGAAAGGAGAGTACTGTATGCAGCCTACACCAGTTGGAGTCGTTATGGCACAAATTAAGCAACTTCAGGCACGAATTATTGAAAAACTTCTTAAAGAAAATGACTCCATGTATGATGTTAATAGTGCCCAAATTAACATTATGTATCAACTTTGGCAAAAAGATAATATTACCATTAGTGAATTAAGTAAGCAAACACAACTAGCCAATACATCCCTCACCACTATGCTAGACCGATTGGAGATGCGTGGCCAAATTAAACGTTGTCGTAATGAACAAAATAGGCGTGAAGTACGCATTCAGCTTACTGATAAATCTAGAGCAACCCAAAATCAGGTGTCTGAAATTTTATGTACCATGCATGCCATTAACTTTAATGGTTTTAGTAAGGAAGAAGAACAACAAATGTATGATTATTTATCACGTATGAAAAATAATCTGGAACTTTATTCAAAGCAAGATAAATTATAAATTGAATGTATTTTAAGGAGGATTTTAATGAGTACACACACTGATGATAAACTTGGTACTGCCCCTATAGGTCCATTAGTTTTAGCCATGGCGTTACCTGCTGTTATCGCTCAACTTGTTAATGTTTTATATAATATTGTCGACCGTATGTATATTGGACATATTCCAGAAGTAGGCACTAAGGCATTAACTGGCTTAGGCATTGCTTTCCCAATCCTAATGCTCATCTCGGCCTTTAGCGCTTTTGTAGGTGCTGGTGGTGCCCCTCTTGCCTCTATCCAGCTTGGAAAGGGTAACAAGGAAGAAGCTGAAAAAATTCTTGGTAATGGTACGACTATGCTTCTTGCTTTCTCTGTCATTCTCACCATTGTTTTTATGATTTTTAAAAAGCCTTTGCTGTATGCTTTTGGCGCAAGTGATGAAACTATTGTTTATGCTTTACAATATATTACCATCTACTTATGTGGAACCATTTTTGTTCAAGCGGCTATCGGTCTTAACTCCTTCATTACTTGCCAAGGTCAAGCTCGAATTGCCATGTTCTCTGTTCTAATTGGAGCAATTATTAATATTGTATTAGACCCAATTTTTATTTTTGTTTTCGATATGGGCGTAAGAGGTGCTGCAATTGCTACTGTCATTTCTCAAGCTTGTAGTGCACTCTGGGTAGTTCGCTTTTTAATGTCAAAAAAGTCAAGTATTCGTATTAAAATGATTTATCTCAAACCTAATTGGAAAATTATAGGTGGTATTGCTGCTTTAGGTATTTCTCCTTTTATTATGCAATCAACCGAAAGCTTAATCACTGTTGTCTTTAATAGTGGTCTTCAAAAGTATGGTGGTGACTTATATGTAGGTTCCATGACAATTTTACAAAGTGTGATGCAACTTTTCGTACTTCCTGTACAAGGTATTACAATGGGAACACAACCGATTATTAGCTATAACTATGGAGCTAAAAACTCTAGTAGAGTTAAGAAAACCTTTAAATATGTTCTAGCTATTACTTTCACAGTAACTTGTGTATGTACCATCGCATCTTTTCTTATCCCAACAGTATTTGCAGGTATGTTTACCTCTCAACCTGAACTTCTTGAACTTTGTGCCAAAGTTATGCCAATTTTCATGGGTGGTATATGGATTTTTGGTGTTCAAATGGCCTGTCAATCTGCTTTCATGGCCATGGGGCAAGCAAAGATTTCTCTTTTCTTAGCACTTCTTCGAAAAGTTATCTTACTTGTTCCTTTAGCACTTATTCTTCCAAAATTCTTTGACGTTATAGGAATTTACTATGCAGAACCCATTGCTGATATTTTAGCCGCTACTACAACAGCTCTCTTATTTGCACTTAACTTCAAAAAAATATTAGCAAAAGCAGTATAAACAAAAACCTCCAATCAGCTATCATCCTTTAGCTGATTGGAGGTTTTTAGTTATCCTTTAGTGATGGAAGAGACGAATGCCTGTAAAACACATGGCAATACCATGTTTATTACAAGCCTCAATTACCTCTTGGTCACGTACTGAACCACCTGGTTGTGCAATATATTTTACGCCACTTTTATAAGCTCTTTCAATGTTATCAATGAATGGGAAGAATGCATCTGACCCAATGGTTACATCTGTCATTTGGTCAAGCCAAGCTCTTTTTTCTTCCTTTGTAAAAACAGCTGGTTTTTCTGTAAAAACTCTTTCCCATTCACCATCGGCTAAAATATCCATATATTCTTCACCAATATAAAGGTCTATAGCATTATCACGGTCTGGACGAGTAGTTCCCTCTTTAAATGGAAGATTTAAAACTTGTGGTGCTTGACGAAGAAACCAATTATCAGCTTTTGTTCCTGCAAGACGTGTGCAGTGAATTCTTGATTGCTGTCCTGCACCTATCCCAATCGCTTGCCCCCCTTTGGCATAACAAACTGAATTAGACTGAGTATATTTTAAAGTAATGAGTGCAATAATCATATCTATTTTAGCGTTTTCAGGTATCTCTTTGTTTTCAGTTACTATATTGCTAATAAATGCTTCGTTAATATTTAATTCATTACGCCCTTGCTCGAAAGTAATCCCAAAGACATCTTTTCTCTCAATAGGATTGGGCTTATAATTAGGGTCAATTTGAATAATATTATAGTTACCTCTTTTTTTAGTTTTTAAGATTTCTAAAGCTTCTGGCTCATAACCTGGTGCAATGATCCCATCTGATACTTCTCTTTTAATAATATTGGCAGTTGCTACGTCACATACATCAGAAAGTGCAATAAAATCACCAAAAGAAGACATTCTATCTGCTCCTCTTGCCCTTGCATAAGCGCTTGCAAGTGACGAAAGTTCTCCAAGGTCATCTACTGCATTTATTTTTCTTTCTACTTCACTAAGCGGAACACCTACTGCTGCCCCAGCTGGAGAAACATGTTTAAAAGAGGTTGCGGCTGGAAGCCCAGTGGCTTCTTTTAATTCCTTAACCAATTGCCACCCATTAAAGGCATCTAGAAAGTTAATATACCCGGGTTTACCATTTAATACCTTAATGGGAAGGTCTCCTTCCTCCATGAAAATTCTTGATGGTTGTTGATTTGGATTACATCCATATTTTAATTCTAATTCTTTCATTGTCTTTCCTCCACAAATTAATGATAGGTTATCTTACCCTTTATGATTGATTATTGATTTTTGTTCATGATACGTGTTTCATATTTTCCTGTTTCAATATCAATATATCTTACAAATAAAGAGACTTTATTTTCTTCATTTAAACTTTCCCAAAGCATATTTGTAAAGCTATCAATCTCATCTGGAATCTCCACTACTTTGGGCTCACCTTCAAAACTTGGTAAGGGTTCTTCATTACATTTATAAGTATGTATAAAACGCCCTTCTCCTGCTTTTGCATCATCATATGTAAAAGTGTATCGATTACAACAAGCAGGATCTGCGTTATTGCTTTTTAAAATAGACATGGCATAATCAAATTTTCCGCTTTCAATATGTGCTACTGCTGAAATTCTTGGTGTATAGTTAGGTGCATCAGGTTCAAAGGTTCTAGTTCTTAAAGCTTGTTCAAAAGTCCATTCTTTATCCATTAACTCATAAATGGTATCTGTTTGGTCTCCATTTGTTACAATCGTTCTATTACCCAGTACACGAACTGGCGCATAAATGATTAAGCTTGGGTCACTTAACTTAGAAGGATCAAAGGCCTCCGTCCTAATCCCTTCACCCTCTTCTACAAATACACGATTTCTACTATTTTCACTTCTTCCCATAATGAAATAAGCTATAACTGCTGACTTGCCATCTTTGGATTTTCCAACGACAATTCCTCTCCCTGGATATGCATTTGTTAATAATTCATTTTGTAATGATATCATGTTAACGCTCCTTATTAATCATTTTTCGCTCAGAAATTTTAGAAAATATAAAAAGACCGCCTGAGCAAACCTAATACGGTCGCCCAGGCGGTCGGCATTTTCTTAACACTTCTGTACTCCCTGTGGGTGAACTCCCACTTATCCGCCAGTCGTACAGAATCTACTATTAAAATACACTATTTTTAATTATATTGCAACTATATTTTTTAGTTCTATTAACTCATCATTATCTTATGATTTAATAGAACTACTCTAATTGCCTATAAAGAAATTTGTCTTTATAAAGTCTTTAAGAGCTGAACAGTTACTTCTCCTACATTTTTAAATACATAGTCTGCCTGTGGTAAGTTTTCCTTTGTTCCAATCCCTACACATGCCATCCCTGCACATTTAGCTGCTTCTACTCCTGCATAAGCATCTTCAAAGACAACACAATTTTCTGCTGGAATATTTAATGTCTTAGCTGCTAACACAAATACCTCTGGATCTGGCTTAGCCTTTGTTACTTTATTTCCATCAATAATTGCATCAAAGTATGGACGAATACCCGTCTTCTCTAAGATAGGTAAAGCATTTTTACTTGCCGACCCTAAGGCAATTTTGATGCCTTGCTTTTTAAGCTCTTTTAAGAAACCTTCTACACCTTCTAAAAGCTCTTCATTATTAATAGACTCAATAAGTTCTAGGTAATTTTCATTTTTAATAGTGGCTAAACGTACCTTCTCCTCCTCTGGTAAATCTTGTTTGCCTGCAAGCTCGCACATGATTTCCATACATGCCATACGACTTACCCCTTTAAAAGCTTCATTTTGCTCTTCTGTAAAGTCAATTCCTAGAGTTTTACCTAATTTATTCCATGCTAAATAATGATATTTTGCTGTATCTACTAATACACCATCTAAATCAAATATTACAAGCTCTATATTTCTACTCATCTCCTCTTACCCCTCTACACTTTCATTTATCCCAAGTATAACTTCTTTATCTCTTACAATGATTGAAACGCTCTTGGTTCCTTGATTTGTAATGGTTATCCTATCCCCTTGTATGAATACTTCAAGGCGTTGACCTTCATAATACATCTTAAACTTGATACCTTTTAATACCTCTGGAAGCCTTGGATTAAAATGAAGCTTTTCACCTATCATTCTTACTCCTGCAAAGCCATAAATAATACATTGCCATATACCTCCATAAGATGCAGCATGGACACCTGCATCACAAGCATGCATTTCTTGTCCAATATCAATGGTTGTTGCATGGTTAAATAACTTATAACTGTATTCTGTGTTATCTATATCATTTGCTAGAATTGCATAAGTACTAAAACTTAATGATGAATCATGTAAACAATATGGCTCATAGTACTCAAAGTTAGCTTTTTTTACCTCATTAGACCATTTTTCACCAAACAATAAGAAAAGAACCATGATATCTGCTTGTTTTGATACCTTAAACTTACTAATTTGATCTAGGTTATAATCTGCTAAAATAATTCCTACATGCTCTGATGCTTTATATTTTGTCAGATCAATTTCTTCTAGGCTTCTAAATGTGGTATCTTGATCAATAATAAAGTCCTTGGCTGGTACTGGAATATACACTCTTTCAGCACGTTCTTTAATGCTATCTATTTCTTTATCAATACCTATTTTTTCACATAATGCTTTAAGAAGTGCTGGATTATTATTTTGTAGTTCTTTGTAACATCTTACTGCATATTCCATATTCCATTTTGCAAGATAATTTGTATAGGCATTATCATCAACATGTTCTGTATACTCATCTGGCCCTATTACATCTGTAATATGAAGTAAATCATCTAAGCTTGAACTTTCTAGACGAGAATTCCAGAATTTAGCTGTTTCCATGATGATTTCATAACCACATTTATCCATAAAATCTTGATCTTTTGTAAAGTTAAAATAATTATACACACCAAATGCAACATCACTTGTAATGTGAATTTCAATAAATCCAGTCTTAATCCGTTCACGTTCACCTGTATAAACATCAATGCCACCATAAATAGGTGTTACTTCACCATCTTCTGGATTAGCAGCTTCCCAAGGGAACATAGCACCACTAAAACCATTTTCTTTAGCTTTTCTTCTAGCCCCTTCAAGACCCAAGTAACGATATTCCAAAAGACTTCTAGCTACTTTAGGATTTTGTATAATAAATCTTGGTAATAGGAATACTTCTGTATCCCAAAAAGCATGCCCTTTGTATCCTTCACCAGATAAACCTTTTGCACCAATATTCATACGTGGATCATGAGCAGGTGTCATCACGAACATATGATACATAGCATAGTTAATTGCTAATTGATCAAATTCATTTTTTGAATCCACTTCAATATAATCATTTTCCCAAAGCTTTTCATTTAATGCTTCAATACTTTCTTGCAAGAGCACTTCATAACCTTTTGCCATTTCTTCTTTTAAAATCTCATAAGAATCTTCTGGCTTATCACATGCCACTTCTTTACAGTCATTTGATGTATAATAGCTTACGTATTTTTCAACTGTTAATTTTGCTTCTTTTTCTACTTTATAAACATATTTTTGAAAAGCTTCTCTTCTATTCATAAGTGGCTGTGGTATAGTATAGTCTTCCTCATCATTTATGAAGATACGATGTGCTGCATTAATGTGGAAATCAATACGTGATTGACTTGTAATAAGTTTTGTGTAAATATATCTTTTCTCAAAGAAACGTCTCGTATCATCAATAAAGTGTGCTTCTCCTGAGTTAGTTGTTTTGCTATCAATACCTGAAATAATAACAATTTTTGCATCTTTTTCTAATGGTGTTATCTCAATGTGTTGTGCCCCTAGGTGGATGTTGGCTGAGGATACAAAACGTCTCATATGAAATACAATAGTATTATCTTTTGTTTTATATTTAAAACTACGTGTTAATTCACCTGTCTTTAAGTTCAATGTTTTATCATAATCTATTACGTTATCCTCTGTTAAAAAGAAACGTTTATCATCAATAAGGATTTCCATAGAAAAAGTATCTGCTGTATTTGGAAGCTCTGTTACTTCATTCTCTGAACCAATATTAAATGTCCCTGCAATAAGTGTTGTTGCTGTTTTCTTTGGGTAGCTCTCTTCTGCATAACCCCGTATACACATGTAGCCATTTCCTTGGCACATGATGGTTTCCGTCTTCGCTAAATGCATCTCATTAAATGTATCCTCTGTTAAAAGGAAGTTCTTATACTCACCTTGTCCCTTATTGTATCTAATCATCTCTACACCTCTTTAATCTCCGCATAATAATCTTCTTTATCTTTTGTTACTTGAACTTCTATCCTATTATCTACACGTCTATAAGTAATGCCATAATGACATTCGCCGACTAACATATCTTTTATTTCAATAAATTCCAATGCTTGTGGCAAGTTTGGCTTAATTATTATTTTCTTATTGGGTGCATCCACCTGAATTCCTAATAAGTTTCTTATAAATACGTGGTGAATACCATAACCCGACCAAAACTGCATAAAGCATCCATCATTTGGAAGAATTTCACTAATCGCCATGGGCATTCCTACATGCATGCAATCTACAAGTTTTTTAAGAAGTTCATAACCCTTATCGATATTTCCATTACAAGCAAATACTTCTGCTAAGTATCCTGTATTAATAGACATTGATTTATTGACTGTATAAATATCATGTACTGGATCATTTCTATCGTCACACATACATGCAAGTTTCATGCCATAATCATTGTAAAAAGCTGGCTGTAACATTTGTTTTAACCCTTCTTCTTTCATTAATGGTGGCACAAACTCCTGAGTGTAAGGTAGTACTGAAATCCAGTTTTTTAATACAAGTGGAATAAGTTCATCTTCTCTATATGTCTTAGCAAGTACCTTATCAAAGTAAGCAGCCATATGTTTTGTAAGTGTTTCTGTATTTTTAACAGAATTTACAAGAATCTGTCTACTTGCTCTTACCTCATCTATTGTACAAATAACATCTCCAAAGAAGCCTTCATCTTTTGAGTAAAATTCCTCAAGAACTTCTTTTTCCAATGCTTCTCTTTTTACTTTATACCCTTCAATAAGTTCTTTTCTTCCCATTACATCTGCCATATATTCAAGGTGCCTATATGCCTCTATCGTAAGAATAGCTATGTCTAACACACCTCCATTGATACCCTCAATTTCTACAATACCATTCCCCTTGGGACATACTGAACCTGGTTGTACCTTTGTCTCAACCCACTGCATACCTTGTACGCAGAAATCAAACATCTCTTCTAAGAATTGATGGTCTCCTGTCCATTTATATGTTTCATATACTGCTGTAATAAAATGTGGTGTCTCTTGTAAATTACCTTTTCCATAAATCATCCCAAATGGTGATACTTCATGAACAACACGTCCGTTTCCATTTGTTTTCCAGGATATTTCCTTAAGAAGTCTAAGAGTTTTCTTGGTCATCTCATGTTGTCCTACAGCTAAAGTTCCATGTACTCCATAAGTTGTATCACATCCAAAGAACCACTGAAAATCTGGAAATCCAGCTGTATAGCCTTCTCCAATATGATCAATATCTTGTACTAACATATCATAGTTAAGCTTTAGTCCATCAAAAGCTTCATCAAACGCCTTATCATTTGTTGTAATTTTTGTTTGATTAAGTAAAGCATAGCGGCGCTTCTTTTGTACTTCTATAAGTTCTCTACCTAAACTTAATACTTCCTTACTTTGTATTAGTAATTCTTCATAACTATTGTTATTGGATAGAATATAAATGATAGCTGGTGATGCTTTATCTACTTTTAATTCTACTTGTACCTTTTGTCCCTCTTCTACAGGTGATACTTGAATTTCTGCACTTCCATCTACCCATAAACCTGCAAAGTAGTTTCCTTGATCTTGTTTTACTGTTACAAAATATTTTTCTTGGTCAATCACTATTGTCTTGCCTTCTTTAAATCCACATTCTTCGGCAGTCCAACATCCTACAAGTTTTAGATCTAATTCAAATACAAGTTGCTCCTTCTCTTCTGATTCAAAGTGAATACTTAATGCCTTAAGATGATCAAGAGCATTTACTTTTTTTATTAATTTTCCTTGAGACATTTGATATGTAAAGATACTTTCACCATTATTAAATCCATACTTTTCCGCCACTTGCACCTTGCCATTTTGAAGAAGCTTATACCCTTTACTCAATTTAATTGGCTGAGCTATAATTCCAGACATCTCTCCTTCAACATGGAAACCAAGGTCAGTAAAAGTACCATCTTGATTTCCTATAATATATATTTTATTAGAAGCAACAACATATTTGTCTTCTCTAAGTTGTGTTTTCTTTGTAATATACTCTAGCATAGTTCCTCCTACTTGATACCTGAAGTTGTTACACCTTCAATAAAGTATCTTTGACAAATTAAAAATAATACAATCATTGGTAATGACAAAAGCATCGCCCCTGCCATGGTCTGATTAGGAAACGAAAAATATTGACTATTAAGAGAAGCCATACCTACTGGTAAGGTATACATTTTTCTTGATGTAATAAGTAAATTAGGTATTAAAAAGTTATTCCAGCTTCCCATAAATGTCATGATTGTAATGGTTGTTACGGCAGGCTTTGCAAGTGGTAAAGCAATCTTAAAGAAAATACCCATACGATTTAATCCATCTAGTTCTGCTGCCTCCTCTAAACTTACTGGGAAAGATATAAAGAATTGTCTCATCATAAAAATATTAAAAGCATTAAATATAAATGGTAAAATAAGTCCCACATAGTTATTAACGAATCCTAATTTATTTAATAACATATATTGAGGAATCATTGTGATTTGTCCTGGTATCATCATAATCCCTATAATACATAGAAAAATAAAATTACGTCCTTTAAACTCTATACGTGCTAAAGCATATCCTGCCATAGTGCTTAAAAGCACTCCTAGGACAGTAACACAAACAGCGATGATAATACTATTAAGATACCATTGCCCAATATCATTTTTTTGTATCAAATTCATATAAGAATCAAAGCTCAAGTTTGAAAAATCAAAGTTAAGTTTATAAGCCTCTTTTGTTGGTCTGAGTGAAGTATAGCCAGCCCATAAGAATGGGAAAAGTGCAATACATGCATAACCTATTGTAATAAAGTAAAATATAATTTTCATTCCTTTAGGTGTGTTTCTATTCACTATTTACCACCCCTTTTTTCTAATCTTTTTGGTCTTTCTTCAAAGAAATATTTTTGTAATATTGTTAATGTGAAGATAATAATAAATAAGAATACAGCCACCGCTGAACCATAACCTAATCTATTTTCGCCAAATGCTTTTTGGTAAAGATAAAGAACAACTGTTGTCGTTGAACCTAATGGCCCACCAAGTCCCCCTGAAATAATATAAGCCTGATCAAACATCTGTAATGTCCCAATCATACCTACCACAATAACAAACATTGTTTTTTCACTCAGCATTGGAACAGTAATTTTCATAAATCTCTGAATCTCAGAAGCACCGTCTATAGATGCTGCCTCATACACCTCACCAGGAATATCCTGCAACCCTGCTAAGAATACAAGCATTTGAGTCCCCACTGTAGACCAAATAGCCATAATCATTGCTAGAGGTAATGCATATTTAGGGTCATTAAACCAACTTACTGCTTGAAATCCAAATAAACCTAAAAACTTATTTGCAATACCATTTGTATTAAATAAGAACATAAACATAGAAGCTGCTGCTACTGCTGATGTTACTGCTGGAACGTAATACGCTACACGAAAGAACGTCTTCCCTCTAATCTTCTGATTTGCAACTGTTGCTAAAAGAAGTGCAATAACTGTTTGGACAGGTACTACAATAATTGTATATTTTAATGTGTTATATAGTGCTTGGTAAAACTTTGGATCCTTCATAAGTTCTGTATAGTTTTTAAACCATACCCATGTAGACTTATCTGGTTTTAGCATATTATGATCTTTAAAACTAAGTACGAATGAGTAAATAGCAGGACCAATTACAAATACCAACATCAACAATACAACTGGTGCAATAAGAAGCATACCTGCTATATTATCTTGTGTCTTTTTATTCATTGTTTTTTTATTCACACCTTATCCTCCTCATAAAAAATGAGGTAAGGAGAAGCCTTCTCCCTACCCCCTAAAAATTATTGTTGTTCAAGTGCCTTATCAATATTTGCCTGTGCTTCATTAAATGCTTGTTCTACTGTTACATTTGAATCCAGTAATACTTTTTCCATAGCTTTTCCTGCTTCTAATACAACTGTTGGTGATATAACTCCGTAATTAAACTCACTTGCAACAGGCGCAAGATCAGCGAACACTTTACGCTCTGGCCAATTTTTTGAGTATGTTTCTAATGCAGATTTTCTTGAAGGCATAGCACGACCAGCATCAGCTACTACTTGTTGTTGTTCTGATGATGTTAAGAAACGAATAACATCTTTTGCTTGTTCTTCATGATCTGTATTCTTAGACATAGAGTATGCTACTGTAAATTGCATTGACGCTGGAGCTTCTTTTTGAGGAATAGGTACAACACCATATTTTAAATCTGGTGCTACTTCATTCATACTATTTACCATCCAAGTTCCTTCTACTGTCATGGCTACCATTTCAGCCGCAAAGGCATCTCCATCCCAGCCTACACCAAGCTGTTGTGGTGTTTGTGCATAACCATTTTTAATTAAGCCAATCCAATATTCATATGCTTCAATATTTTTAGGATCATTAAGTGTTGGTACGCCATCTTTCATCATACTTCCACCATTTGAGTAGAAAAATGGTTGTGCACGGTCAAGACCATTTTGAAGTGAAAGTCCTACTACACCATCTTTTGTTAACGCCTTAGCTGCAGACTCTAATTCTTCCCATGTTGTTGGTGGTTGTAAACCAGCCTCTTCAAACATTTCTATATTATAGTAAAGGGCAAGTGTTGAAAAATCTTTTGGAATTCCATAAAGTGTTCCATCATCCCCTCTAAATGCATTAAGTAGTGTTTCTTCAAAATCTGCTACATCTTCTGAAGTTAAAACATCATCAAGTGGTGCCAATTTATCTGCATCAATAAACTGTGCTGCTTGGAATATATCCATATAGAAAATATCTGGCTCATCATTTGCTACCATTCTTGTTTTTAATACTTCCCATATATCCCCTGCAATTGGTTCAATAACAAGTTCTACATTTGGATTTTGTTCCATATATGTCTCAGCTTGTTTTGTTACAATGTCTACCTCAAAAGGATCGGCATTCGTTCCAATTGTTAATGTTACCTTTTCATCTTTTTTTGATGAATCTGTTACTGCATTTGTCCCTTGATTTGAATCTGTATTATTACTTGAACAGCCTACTACTGTTGCCAACATTGCACTTACTAATAAACTTGCCATTACTTTTCTTTTAAGTTTCATACATTTGTCTCCTTTTCCGAAACGTTTTGGTTGTATTTTTATTATATATTTAGTTGTTTTTTTTGTCAATATATATTTTTTTATGTAATATAACTAACTAACAAAAAAAAATATACGTTAAAACGTATACTTTTCCTATTTCATTTTTTCTATTCTTTTTGTTTCACCCAAAAATATTTTATCCCTTACAACTTTATACCGTATCGTTACGGTTTTAAGTTGATTCTCTTATTTTCATCTCACAACTTAATGTTACTGTCTTTTGTATCATCTCACCATTTTCCATTTGTATCAATAACTTAGCAGCTTCATATCCTTTTTGATAATCATCTTGAGCAACCGTACTAAGCTTAGGCTTTACATATCTTGTAATAGGAATATTATCAAACCCTATAACCCCTATATCTTCTGGAATTCTTTTTCCCATTGTTTGAATTGCTTCCATACACCCTAATGCCATATAATCGCTGGCACAAAAGAATCCATCAATTTCCGGATGCCGTTCCAATACTTCTAATGTCACCTGCCTTGCTTTTTGTTTTCGAAAGTCACCGTTAAAAATATAGGCTTCATTTATTACCATTTTATGCTTTCTAAGTGCAACACGGTAACCTGCCTCACGCTCTATACTTACAATAGCATGTGGAGTACCACTTAACATTGCAATATGCTGTTTACCTGAATGAATAAGCGCCTCTACTGCTTGAGTCGCATATAAAGTATTATTTGTAATCACACACCCCTTTTTATCTCCTTCTACAGGAATATCTATACAAACACAAGTACAGTTACTTTCTAATAATTCATGGAGTTTTTCGTCATCATATTCAAATCCACATAAAATCGCCTTGCTAATGCCTTTTTCTTGAAAATAGCTTATATAGGAATCTATGTTCTCTTGAAGAATATAGACGACTAGTTCATACTTCATTTCATTAGTATACTGATTCATCCCACATAGCATAGGGTAAATAGCATTATACTCTATAGACTCCCCAACATTCTCAAATCCCTTAATCACTAGAGCTATCTGATTAGACACCTGCATAACTAACTTTTGAGCTGTAATATTTTTAACATACCCCATCTTCTTTGCCAACTCACGTATTCTTACTTTTGTCTCTTCACTAACATCATTATGGTCGTTTAATGCCCTAGATACTTGTGTTACAGACATCCCTGCTGCCTGTGCAATATCTTTTAACCTAACCATTCTACCCCTCCTTGTTTCTTTTCTTAATCTGCATTTTATCATAATTTTTTTGTGTTATCTACTTTTATATATCTTCCTAATCTTTCTACTTATTTTATCTTCCCCCATACTCAAGCTTTTCACATGTTAGATTTTACTCAGATGAGCACACAACCAAAAAGATTGTAGCTAAAAATAACTACAATCTCTTCTATCACTCTACTCTTCCAAAATTTTATTTTCCTGAAATTCTATCAATTCGATTTGTCCATATATAGCCTCTAAAGCCTTGTGGTATTTTTTCTAGTGATTCTATCGTATCAAATCCTTCTGACCACTTTCCATTTCCTTCTACAATCACAACTCTTGTATTTACCGATTCCATACGCTCTACAAATTTATGTGGCCATCCCCATAAATACTTTGCAAATTTAAGTGGTATATGAATTTCCATATTCTGTATTTCTTTTGGAATATATCCTGTCCATCCAAGTAGTTCATATTTTAAAAGTGCACTTTTTAGGAGTTTAGTAGAAAGTACTCTTATACTACTATTTTGTTCTCTTAAATACATTAATCCCTCATGATTTCCATAAAAAGTTATTTGGGTCAATCTTTCTATTGGCATCCCATCTAAATATGTCCATAATATTTTAGCAGTTTCTAAATCATCATCTTTCATATGAATTAATAATTCTTTATCAGGAAAGGTTTCTAAGACTTCTTTTAGTTCAGGCATCATTCCTATCCCTTTACCCCTAAAAGGATAAGATTTTCCGTTATCTGCAGTATATCTATACCCTATGTCTAATTGCTTAAGTTCTTCCATAGTATAGTCACTAACAGCACCTTCCCCCTCTGTTCTCATGGATAGTTCATAATCATGAAATACTGCAAGCTGATTATCTTTTGTTCTTTGAATATCTAATTCAACTAAGTCAGCTCCATATAAAAATGCTACTCTCATGGATTCTATTGTGTTTTCAAGATATTCATGCTCTGGCTCATAAATAATCTCTGCAGTATTTGTATCCCATTCCACCTCTGAAACATTAAATGTCTGTGCTAAACCTCTATGTGCAAGTAATTTATAACTCTCTTCTGGCTGTATAAATAAACTTGTGTTGTTTAGCCATACGAACATGATTAAACATCCTGAAACAATTAATAAAATATACCTCTTTCTTATTTTTCTCATATAACCATATCCTTTATTCTTTCTATTTCATTTTGTCAAATTTTACAAATTAATATAATGTATTTAAAAGCTAAGAATTCGAATTTTAATCCCTAAAATGCCTGATGACAAACAAATATTTACAATCCAAAAAACGACTCCTACTATAATAGCAGTTAAACCGATAAAATATTTTGTTTTATTTTTAAAAATTTTAAATAATATTTTATAGATAACAACTCCAATAAGTCCACCTACTCCATTCAAAATAATATCATCAATATCAGTAGCACCTACTTTAAAAAAGTACTGCAAGACTTCAACTGCTACACTAATAAGGACACTCTCTAAAGTGTTAATGACTATGCTTTTATTAGGATTAAACAAAATCAAATAGATACCTAATGGTATGAATAACACTATATTCCCCAGTACATTAACTAATGAAAAGAAACCACCATTAGATAAGTAATCTGCTATAGTGTGGAATGGTACAAGATTTATAGACTGAAACGAATGTGCTTTCAAAAATAAAAATGCAAATAAAATAAAAATATAAATCCCTAATCCCACCATTAATAAAATATGATTACGTTCTGCTTTTTTGCTTTCATTAATTTTCATAGTATACTCCAAACTCTAACTTACCATTTCATAAAAAATATTCACCTATTCTATCATAACCGTAATACTTATGTAAAGATTTATAGCTTGATTATGTGTTTGGTAGCACTAACTCACACTTAATACTTTCCCCATTAAACTCCCTCATACTGAATGCACGCCAAAAAGCCTATGAGCTTTTCTTCTCATAAGCTTTTAAAATCTAAAATTACTTTACTTCTATTGTCCTATCTTCAAAAACTTCATATTCCTTATCTTGAATCCTTATCTTCAAAGGAACTTTTGTTGTTACTTGAATAATCGTTCTATCAGATTTCATATCAACCTGAATAGTTGCCCCTTTATACAAGAAATTAAATTGAAGCCCTTGCCATTGTTTTGGAAGTTTTGGATTTAGGCTGATGTGGTCTTCCTTAATACGAAGTCCTGCAAATCCATACACAACAGACATCCAAGTCCCCCCCATATTCGCTGTATGAAGTCCGTCCTTTGTATTATTATGAGTATTATCTAAATCTAACCTTGCTGTTTCAATAAAATAGTTATACGCTTTTTCTTCATATCCTATCTTAGAAGCAATAATACTATAAATTGCACAGGACAAAGAGGAATCATGGGTTGTTATCCTCTCATAATAATCGTAAGACTTCTTAATCACCTCATGAGCTATCCCTTCTTCTAATAAAAAGTGTGATAGGACAACATCCGCTTGCTTTAATACTTGGTAACGATAAATCGTAAGAGGATGATAGTGAAGTAGTAATGGATAGTGCTCTTTTGGTGTACTTTCAAAATCCCATACTGCCTTGGATAAAAAGGTATCATCTTGAGCATTGATTCTCAAAGACTCATCATATGGTAAATACATCTTTTCTGCCGCTTTTTCAAATAAGGTAAGTTCATCTTCTGTAAGCCCTATTCTTTCCACCAAAGCTTGAAGCTTTTTAGGTGCTTCGTCTTTAAGCAAATTATACCACTTTATAGCCCATTTTAAGTTATATTGTGCCAGTCTATTGGTATAGAAGTTATTATTTACAATAGCTGTGTATTCATCTGGTCCTGTTACAGCATCTATTTTAAATTTCCCTTCATGGAAATGCCCTATTTCTAACCATATACGAGCTGTTTCAAATATAACTTCTGCACCAAACTCCTTAATAAATTCTTTATCCCCTGTCGCCAAATAATACTGAATATAGGTATAAGCTATGTCACCATTAAGATGATACTGCGCTGTCCCTGCTGGGAAATAAGCCGAACACTCATCACCTGTAATGGTACGCCATGCGTAAGCTGCTCCCTTCTTATGCCCCAATTCTTTTGCACGTTTTCTCGCATGATCAAGAATGGTATAACGATATCTTAAAAGCTGCTTTGCTAGTGCTGGATGACATACAATAAAAAATGGTAGCATATAAATCTCCGTATCCCAGAAATAATGCCCTTCATAACCCTCTCCACTGAGCCCTTTCGCTGCAATATTGCTTAATTTATCCTTACCTACAGATTGAAGAAGTTGATAAATATTAAACCTCAGACCTTGTTGAAGTGCATCATCTCCTTCTATTTGAATATCAGCTACCTTCCAAAAATCCTCAAGGTACATTCCCTGCTCTTCTTCTAATACTTCAAAAGATTTATGGCATACTTCTTCAATAAGCTTAATACCTTCTCTTACTACATCTTCATATCTTCTTGTATCAGTATAAATGGTATATTTAGTAAACTCTATCTTTCTTTTTACATCATCAAATACATACGTGTTTACTAAGCTTTGCTTATCATTTTCTCTTTTTACTTTATTTCCTGAACTTACTTTATGTGCTGTAGTCGCAGTTACCTTTAACTTAGATGTTTGTGTCTCACAAGTTATTTGTTCATATTCATCTGATATGAGACACTCTACTGGTCTTAAAATTTTAGCATGTCCTGCTCCTACTCTTGGATCATTGGAATTGGTATAGTTTTCTACATCTCCTGTTGTTCTAGAAGTAATCGTAATTGGTTTATCACACTTAATTCTTTCAACGATTATATGCACTGCAAAAAGCTCTAGTACAGTAAAACTAGCGAGACGTTTAATCGTGATAGCAACTTCTTCTCCTTTCGGTGACACCCAATGAATGTTTCTTGTATAAACGCCTTTTTGCATATCTACATACCGCTTATACGCCCTTATTTCCCCTTCAAATAAGCTAAAACTTTCATCACCTATTTGAATCGTAATGCTCTGAGCATCAATAATATTCACTAACTTTTGCATTGTATCAGGAAATGCATAGGCCTTTTCCCCATATGTGATGCCTACCTCTTCATAAAAAGCATTAATATAATTGCCTTTAATGGTTGGTATATCTTTTGTATAACCTTCTTCAAAATTTCCACGAATACCAATATAGCCATTTGCTACATTAAATATGCTTTCATTTTTTAATAGGCTCTTTACATCTAACTCATTAGATTCTACAATCCATCCTGTATTCATAAACACAACCTCTTTCTTATCACATCAATGTATAGCTATGTTAGCATACGATTCAAATAGAACTTGTAAAATCTTCACCTTATTGATACTATATTAATAAAATTATCAGTTTAAATAGGAGTGAATTTCTTGTCTAATATATATATACATCTAGAACAAAATATTGCAAAAAATAGATATTCATCATATACCCATCCCCCCTACCAATTAGAAAAAAAGCTTATTTTAGCAATTAAACAATGTGATCTTACTGCCAGCCTAGCTATTCTTGATGATATTAATGCTTTGGAAAGAGCTAGCCTATCTAAGATCCCCTTAAACTCATTAAAATACTCACTAGTAGCTTCTTGCACCCTCTTTACACGTGCCATTATTGAATCGGGTGTTGATTCAGAAACCGCCTTCATGTTAAGTGACTACTATATTAATCTTATTGACCAAAGTCAATCTCAAAGTGCAACACAAGCATTAGAATATAAGATGTTAAAAGACTTTATCTTTCTTTTAAATACCCATAAAGCTTTCATCTACAATCCACTTATCAACCGTGCTATTAAATATATTAAAAATAATCTAGAGAATAAATTGACTCTATCCTCTATTGCTGAATCTATAGATATACACCCTAACTACCTTGCTCATTTATTCAAAAAAGAAGTTGGTAAAACACTTTTAGAATATATTGATGAGCAAAAAATCCAAGTCATAAAAAATTACCTGATCTATACCTCCTCATCTATAGGAGAAATTAGCACAATCTTCGGCTTTAGTAATCCTTCTTACTTCTCAAAGTATTTTAAAAAGCATGCGCTCCTTTCTCCATCAGAGTATAGAAAAGTATATAGTCTAATGCCATAACCCCTATAGATACTAATCCCTTAATTCTCCTTTAAACACATGCTCTTTTCTAAAGCTCATTGTCTGAGTTTCTCTTTTAATTTCTTGTAAAGCGGATATCACTTGTCTAGAGCGCCTTTTAACTTCATCCATCATTCGTTTTGCATCTGATAGCTCTTCCTTCTCGAATGCCTTTACTACCTCATTTGCTTTTTGAAGAAATACTTGATACTCTTCATTTATAGATTGCCATTTACCTTTAATTAAAGTATGTTCTACTTGTAAAATACTATAAAAGCGTCCTAATTCACATTTTTCTTCATTCATTTGAATAGGTGTCATTTCTCCTTTATATAGCATCTCTTCTAGTGTCTTTACTACTTTCTCATGTGAAACAATGGCTTTATCTACTATTTCTATAAAAGCTTCATTACTAAGAGGATGTGGACCCTCATTGAGCTTTTGTATCAGCTTTTTAATTTGTTCTGATAATGCCATATCAACCTCTTCAACTTGCTTTGCTTGCGTCTTACTTCTATCTGCTTCTTGGCCTACCTGTTCTGCTAACTTTCTAATTTGAGTAAAATCTTCTTTAATAAAAACAACATTTTCTTGCATCTCATGAATAGATGCATTAACTTCCTCTAGCATTTGACCCATTTCCTTTACTTCCATGCTGGTATGTTCTGCACACTTTTTCTCTTCATGGCAGATTTGTTGAACATGTTCTATCTTCGCACTCATATCCTCCATAGAAGCTTTTGTAAGTTCAACACAATTCATACTATCACTTGTTGCACCCTGAATTCCTTCTGTAAATTCTTGCATACGTTCTAGTCTTTGCATGGTGTCTTCAGCTAATTTTCTAATATCTTCAGCTACAGCTGCAAACTTTTGTCCTTGCTCTCCAATTCTTGCTGCTTCAATCCCTGCACTTAAAGCCAGTAAATTGGTTTGTTCAGCAATCCCTTTTACCCCTTCTATCACCTCACCCACATTACTACATAACTCTTCTAATACCCCCATTTTTTTCTCTATTTGCTGGGTCTTTTCTGAAACATTTTGTTTTAAATGAGTCATCTCCTCTATATATTCTAAAGTTTCACCTACTTGATTTACTAATAAATGTGAATCTTCTCCTATACAATTTATACCCTTAATACTATGCTCTACAGCAGTTAGCATTTTTTGAGAGCTATTTGTCATCTCTTTAACAGATAATAGATTTTTATCACTACTTTCCATCATCGCTTTCTCTACGCTCTGTAATTGGTTAGCTGTAAAGTTCATATTCATGTCCCATTCACTTAAGTTGACACTTTCCTTAAGGATTTCAGCACTCTTATCTGTATATACCTTATGAGCAGATAAAACTTTTTCAAGTAATGTCAATAAAACTCTATGCCTATCCCCTTTTACAATTGGAAGGATAACATCCTCCCCCTTAATACTTCCTTCCAGATAATCAATAATTCTATCTAATTCTCTATCTTTTAATCCAAATGCCATTATCCTGTTCTCCTTATTCATAATTCTGCCTATATATCGACCAACCAATATAAATTCTATATCTTTAAAACAACAAAATAGATAGAGCTACTTACACTTACTTATAGCTCTACCTATTAGTTTAATATCTATTTCATTTAGTGGCAATGCCCACTACAATTTTTACAACTTTGCCCACATTGAGGGGATTTCCCACTTTTCTTATCTTTTATGATGCTTCTAATGGCTAGGCCAATGATGCCTAACACAATCATTCCAACAACTAACGTTCCCATATTCTAAGCCTCCATTTCAAAGGATATCCTAAAAATACACCTTAGCTAGACATCTTCTGTCCCTTTAAGCTAGTAAACTTTTGATCAGGTCTTACTAATAAGTAAATAAACGCAATAATCACTAAGATTGCTACGAAAGTTCCTATAGCAAAACTTCCTGCTAACACTAAACTTCCTATTTGGAAAATACATAATGCTACTAAATAAGCAAAGATTGTTTGATAACCAATAGCAAACCAGAACCATTTTGCATTATTCATTTCCCTTTTTATTGCGCCAATTGCTGCAAAACATGGTGCGCAAAGTAAATTAAAGACTAAGAAAGAGTAAGCTGATAATGGTGTCATTTGGCTTGCAAGTGTTCCCCAAATCTCTGTTCCATCTTTTGCAACTTCTGCAAATCCAAATAGTACCCCAAAAGTTCCTACGACATTCTCTTTAGCAATAAGCCCCGTAATGGTTGCTACTGCTGATTTCCACTCTCCCCAACCTAATGGTGCAAAAATAGGTGCAATCACTTTTCCAATACTTGCTAGAAAACCATCTTTTAAATCTTCTACCATAGTAAACTGACCATCTACTATGCCAAAGTTAGACATAAACCATACCAAAGTAGTAGAAAGTAAAATAACTGTTCCTGCTTTTTTAATGAAGGACCAACCACGTTCCCACATACTTCTTAGTATATTCCCTACTGTAGGAAGGTGATAAGCTGGAAGCTCCATAACAAAAGGTGCAACATCACCTGTAAAAAGTTTTGTCTTCTTCAAAATAATCCCTGAGATAATAATTGCTGCAATGCCTACAAAGTAAGCACTAGGTGCAACCCACCATGCACCACCAAATAGTGCTCCTGCAATCAGCGCTATAATTGGAAGCTTCGCACCACAAGGAATGAAAGTAGTCGTCATAATAGTCATCCTTCTATCTCGCTCACTTTCAATTGTACGTGATGCCATAACACCAGGAACGCCACATCCTGTTCCTACTAGCATTGGAATAAAAGATTTTCCTGATAAGCCAAATTTCCTGAAAATCCTATCCATAATAAAAGCAACCCTTGCCATATACCCACATGATTCAAGAAAGGCAAGAAACATAAATAATATAAGCATTTGTGGTACAAAGCCAAGTACAGCCCCCACGCCGCCTACAATACCATCTAAAATAAGGCCTTTGAGCCAATCTGCGCACCCAATACTATCTAATCCAGCCTCTAATACGACAGGTATACCTGGAATTTCCATTCCAAAAAGCTGCCAACCTTCACCAAATACACCATCATTGGCCCAGTCGGTCACAAGGGTTCCTATAGTACTTACTGAAATATAATAAACAACAAACATAATAAGTGCAAAGATTGGAAGTGCTAAAAACCTATTGGTTACAATCTGGTCAATCTTATCAGATGTTGTTAAACCAGTTCTATTCTTCTTCGTCTGACATCCGTTAATAATAGATGAAATATAGACATAACGTTCATTGGTAATAATACTTTCTGTATCATCATCCATAATATTTTCTAAATGTTCAATTTCCTGTGTTACATCTGGTACTTTACTAAGCTGAGTATCTATTTTCTCGTCACGTTCTAATAATTTGATTGCAAAGAAGCGTTTTTGCGCATCTGCTACTTCACTTCCTAATTGCTCTTGAATTTTACTAAGTACTTCTTCAACTTCTGGTGCAAAATGATGGACACGTGCTACTAGCTTTTTATTTTCTGCAAGTTGGATGGCTTTCTGAGTGACTTCATCAATTCCACTACCTTTTAAAGCAGAAATCTCTACAACTTCACACCCAAGCTGTTGGCTGAGCTTATCTGTATGTATGACATCCCCGTTTTTCCTTACAATGTCCATCATATTAATTGCCATAACCACAGGAATTCCTAACTCAATGAGCTGTGTGGTAAGGTATAAGTTTCTTTCTAAGTTGGTTCCGTCTACAATATTAATTAGGGCATCTGGTTTCTCATTAATTAAATAATTTCTTGTAACGACTTCCTCAAGTGTGTATGGAGATAAAGAATAAATACCTGGAAGATCCATAATACTTACATCTTTATTCCCTTTTAGCTTCCCTTCTTTCTTCTCTACTGTTACCCCAGGCCAGTTCCCTACAAATTGATTAGAGCCTGTTAAGGCATTAAACAGCGTTGTTTTCCCACAGTTTGGATTCCCTGCAAGTGCAATTGTAATTGCCATGATTTATACTCCCTTCTTATTCCACCTCAATCATCTCAGCATCTGCTTTTCTAAGAGATAACTCATATCCTCTTACATTGACTTCAATAGGGTCACCTAATGGTGCCACTTTTCGCACAGTCACCTCTACTCCTTTTGTAATCCCCATATCCATAATCCTTCTTTTGACAGCACCCATACCACTTATCTTTTTAACTTTTACTGTTTCACCACAATTTACTTCTCTTAAAGTTGCCATATTCTTTTCCTCTATATTAAAATTTTACTTGCCATCTCTTGATTAATTGCTACTCTGGAGTCTTTAATATTAACAATCATATTACCGTTCATTTTAGAAATAATCGTTACTATACTACCTACTGTAAATCCTAGATTTTCTAAGAATTTTTTTGTTTCTTGTTTCCCACCAACTTTTTTGATGGCATTCATTTCGCCAACCTGTGCCATTGTTAAAGGCATATTCGTCACCTTCTTTTCTTCGAACTAATGATAATGATTTTCATCATCTTACATTGATAATATTATTCCAAACCAAATATTTTGTCAATATATTTTAGTATTAATTATTAATTTGTTAATTAACTGTTCAATATTATGATATTGTAATTAAGTCTATACTAATATAAGCGTATCATCTAAATTTTGAACAAAAAAATAGAGGTTTTTACACCTCTATTAAATAACTTGCTTTTCTGTCCATTTACCACTTAAAAATCTCAAGGTAAAGATTACGCTTCGCACACCCCAATCAGCAAACATTCCAATCCATACTGCTATAGGTCCAAAGCCCCATGCCTTACATAAATAAATACTTAATGCCACTCGGCATAACCACATACTCAGTGTAGATATAATCATTGAGAACTTAACGTCTCCTGCTGCACGCATCCCATAAGCTGGAATAAAGGATAATACCCATAAAATAGGCTTGAAAATGGTAATAGCAATCATCATTTCAAAACACATTTTTGCACTTTCTGCTTCCATACCTGCAAGCAGGGTAACTGGTTTTGTAATCAGCATGGTTAGTATACAAGAGACGGTAAGACCTACTTGTGCATAGGTCGTTAGCTTTACAATATAATACTTTGCTTCTTCTTTACGCCCTGCTCCCATACACTGTCCTACAACGGTCATAAGCCCTATACCAATCCCAACTGCCACAATCCCATTTACTGACTCTAAGATATTAGTCATAGCTTGAGCAGCAATAGCTACTGTTCCCAAAGTCGAAACGGTTGATTGAATCGCTAATTTTCCAAATTGGAACATACCATTCTCTATACCTGCTGGAATGCCTATGGCAAGTATCATTCCTATTAAACGAAAATCTGGTCGTATCTTTAGATATTCATTAATGACAATAGGTTGCTTTGGCTTATGTAAAAAATAAAAGATTACAACTGTACTAAATACTCTAGAAATTAAAGTAGAAATAGCCGCTCCTGCAACGCCTATTTTAAATCCAAAGATTAATATGATATTTCCTACAATATTAATCAAATTAGAAATTACGGATACTTTCATTGGAAATTTAGAATTACCACCTGCCCTATAAAAAGCTGAACCTGCATTAAATAAAGCAATAAACGGATAAGACACTACAGTAATTAAAAAATAAACCAAAGCATTAGACATAACATCTGGTTCTACTTGACCAAATATTAAACTTAACAAACTCTCCCAACTTCCAAGAAAAATCATTGTTATCGTCAATGAGATGATAATCATTGTTAGAAAAACCTGTCTTGCCGCCTTATTAGAACGCTTCTCATCTCCACACCCTATACACTGTGAACAAATAATTGTTGCACCTGTTGCCATAGCTGAAAAGATTTGAATAATCAAATTATTAATGGAGTCTACTAGTGATACAGATGATATAGCTGCACTCCCCACATTACTCACCATCATTGTATCTACCATACCCATAAATGAATTCAGAAACTGCTCAATAACAAGAGGTATAAGAAGTATTCTTAAATCCTTATTACTAAACAAGCGATTCTGTTCATTAATTTGTGAAGTATCATATAATCTACCTCGTAAAGCCTCTAACATGATGAAACCTTCTTCCTTCTAATAATATAAAATGTTTAGTAATGCTTATTTATTATACTCTAGTGGCTTAAATAATAGTAGTGTTAGGACGTAATAAAAGACGATTCATTATCATCTATGATTTGAATCGCCTTTTATTTATTGGTATAGGATTTATAATCCTTCAGTTAGAATCTACTAGCTTATCTTCGCCTGCAATATACTCAAAAAAATCAAAGTCTGCATAGTGTTCATGTCTTACCCGGTCTGCACAGGTTATTCCTACCATTGTTCCAGTAAATTCTCCATACTTACAATATTCATCTGAAAATTTTGTCGTATCAAAAACCCTTCCAATTTTTTCATAGTGGATATTGTCATAACTCCACTCAAACCAAGACCTTCTCCCTTGAATATAGAGCCTTAGATAAATTGGTTTTTCTTCTAAAGGAGTTCTTGTATTCAAAAATTCTGTCTTTTCCCCATTCTCTAAATGAATGATAGATAAAGCACTCTGACCTAGTGTCTCACTATAGTATTTCCTTAGATTGATATAATTCATATTATCATAGTACAGAATTAGTCCTGCACTATGTTGATGGACTTCTGGTATAAACTCCATCTTTGTAGTAATACGAGCATACACACTTGTTAATTTTCTTGCAAGAATACTAACTTTATTTAAAGAAGTTCTAGACTCTTGCCCTCTAATCCTTACATAACCAGGTCTTGCTTTTACATCCGCAAATCTTTGTGGCATTATACGAGGGGCATAATAAAAAGCGCCAAGTTCTTCTTTATTAAAATCATCAAAATCTGGTATCTTCGGCATTGGTACTTCTGGCAAGGCACTTTCTGGTACTTCTACCTTTGCCAGATTGCTTCCATCTGCCATACGAAGCCATCCCTCCTCCGTCCACATCATCTTTTGGATTGCTGTTTCCCGTCCTAATGTACAAAGTGGACTTAACCCAAAGAAATAAAGATATTTCCAGACTAGACCCCGCTCTAAAATACACAGCTCTTCATTACAACCAAACAATTTCTATTGAAGAAATATCCAAAGTAGCTTTCCTAAACCCTGGATATTTCTGCCGATTCTTTAAAAAATATATGGGAATTACATTTTTAGAATATCAAAATGAACTGCGACTTTCCTATATCTATCGTGACCTCATTACTACTAACGATGCCATTCATAAAATATTAGAACGTCATGGTTTCACAAACTATAAATTATTTCGTAGAATGTTCTATGAACACTTTAAGACTACTCCTTCTCAAATTCGTAAAGCCCAGAAGTCTACTTCATAGTAAGGTCAAAATTAATTCCAAAATAAAAAACAACCACCAATCCCTTGATATATCTAGGTTATTGGTGGTTGTTTTTTATTATCTATACCTCAAGTAAGAACGTCTTAATCTCAAATGGCTTGAGGGTTGTTTCAATTTCTTGTTCATTTCTAAGTGCTTCTTGTGGTCTTTCCATAAGGTCTGACTCCATCCATCCTTTAATAGGGAATGCAAACTTAATTTTTACAGCTTGCTTAGAAGATGCATATTCATGAATACGTACAACCATGTACTTACCATCTTCTGACCATTTTACTGCGTCTAGTTCTACTTCCTCATTATCGATTGTGATAAAACTTACTTCTTTTTCTTTTGCCATACCTGCTATTGCTTTTAGAGGTTGGTTAAGTGCCCAAGACTCTTGTACTGTCTTTCCTGCTACAAAATCACCAGTATGTGGTAATAGGGCATATGTGAACTCATGCTCACCTTGGTCTTGCTCGATATCTGGATGTGTAGCCGATTTTAAGAGTGTAAGGCGTAAGACGTTGTCTTTGATATCGTGTCCATACTTACAATCGTTAAGTAAACTTACACCATAATTTCTTTCTGATAAGTCTACCCATTTATGTGCTACTGTCTCAAATTTTGCCCAATCCCAACTTGTGTTCCAGTGATTTGCTCTTCTTACGTTACCATATTGTACATCATAAGTTGCATAAGTTGAACGAATATCTACTGTGAACGCTACTTTAAGAAGTTGTTTACGTTCTCTCCAATCTACCCATGTTTTAAAGTCAATACGGCGGTCATCTCTGTAAAGAATCATGTCTTGTTTGATTGTTGTAGACATGTATTTCCACTCTAGTCTAACAACGGCTCTTAATGCACTACATTCTTTTATTGTAAGACTTGTAAGCTCTGTTACTTCACGCATCTTTTCTTGGTAGAATATATCAATATCCCACGCTTCATGTGCAAGTGGCTTATCTTCAAACATTTGAAGTACATTACCTCTTTCACCTTCTGCTAATACTTGGCGGTTATTTTCTTTATCAAATAACTCTATGATTTGACCTTCTTCATTGAGCATAATACGATAGATTGGCGTATTGATTGTACGTCCATCTACAGTGAATGCTGCTTCCTCTGTAGATGCTGTTTGCTCTTTTAATGTAATGGTTGTCCATCCCATAGCTGGTACGTCTTTTACATATACCTGCCATGTATCTTCTGATTTTGTAGCTTCTAATGTTTGGCCCTTAGCATCTACCCATACGCCATCTTTTGCTACTTCTAGAGCGACAAGTTCACTTCTTACCCAATTGGTATTGTTCATGATTGTATAAGTATTCTTACCTTCACTGATAAAGCTTTGTAATGCTTTTTCTTCTACTGCATCAGCTATACCCTCTGCTTTATCATAGTCTACATGACAGTCCTTATAAACTTCATTGATAGAAGAACCTGGGATAATATCGTGGAACTGATTGGTAAGAATAATCTTCCATCCTTCTGTTAAACTTTCTTGGTTTGCATGAGCATTGCCACCATGACATACCCCATTCATTGCATTCATCCACTCAGTTTCTCTGTATTTAAACTCTAAAGCTCTATTGGTCTTTTTATTGTATGCTTGGCTTGTATAAGTCCCTCTATGGTATTCAAGATATAATTCACCATCCCATACGTGAATGTAGTTATCTGTATTGGCCACTTTTTCTTTTAGATTTCTAAAGTAGTCTCTTGCTTTACCTGTCTTAAGGTTTGGAAGTCCTGGTATTTTGTCAATACGTCTTCTTTGTTCTAGCATATCACGGTTTACTCCACCGCCACCATCTCCATAGCCATAAGAGATAAGCAGGTCATTAGTAAGTTTTTTCTCACTATAAGCTTCGTACACACCTTTTACTGTCTTTGGAATAAGCTGTCCGTTGTATGTATAGAACCATGACCCTGGGCTGCTCCATGGCTCTGGTGTTGTGATAAAGTGTGTAATAATTTCTGTACCATCAATCCCTTTCCATTTAAATGTATCATGTGGCATTCTGTTGTATTGATTCCAGCTAATCTTTGTTGTCATGAACATATCAATACCAGACTTCTTAAGAATTTGTGGCAGTGCCCATGAGTAACCAAATACGTCTGGAAGCCATAAGTATTCTACATCTTTGTTAAACTCTTTTTTAATGAACTGGCTTCCTACTAAAATTTGTCTTGTAAGTGACTCACCTGATGTTAGGTTACAATCTGCTTCTACCCACATCCCCCCATCAACTTCCCATTGACCATCTTTAACTTTTTGTTTAATCTTATCATAGATTTCTGGATAGTCATTTTTGATATATTCATAAAGCTGTGGTTGTGTTTGTAAGAATATATACTCTGGGAATTGCTCCATCAGACGCACTACTGTAGAGAAGGAACGTGCACACTTTTCTCTTGTATGCTTAAGCCTCCATAGCCAAGCAACATCAATATGTGTATGCCCTACACAAGTTACATTCACGATTTCATGTTTATTGCATTTTTCAATTTCTTCATTTAAGATATCATCTGCTTGATGGATACTTGCATAGAAGTCTTCTGAGCCAGGATATGACCAGTCAATAGCTAGGAATGCTTTATCAAGTGCTGTACGAAGTTGTGTCTTTATAGGATTGAAATCATCTAATAACATGATTGTCTCATAGACCATCTTACCTAGGTAGTATAAGTCATCTGCTTTTTCATCTAACCATGCAATAGCTGCTTGATTGATACGGTGTTCCTGAGGTGTTGGCACGCCTCCTCCTTCAAGACCTGACCAAAGTCTAAAGACTAAATCTATTGGTCCATGTATATCTTCTTCTGCAAAGAATACTTCTTTGTGATTTGAGTCTACACCTTGGAATGCTTCACCATTTACATAAAGTAATGATTCAAATCCTGAGTTGTTACCTGCCCCTGTATTACCATAATCAAATAATCCTAGGACTTTTTTATCTCTCCACGCTTCTGGAATCGTTACTTCTTTGTGTAACCAAAGGTAAAGATCACGGCCTTTCCAAGTCTCACCCACTTTGATTGTCTCTTCACCGAACTGGCTTGGAATAAGAGGACTTACTTCTCCTGATGTATCTTCCATACACTCTAAGTATTCAAAAGAGGTTACATCACGGTATCTAAATTTTCCTATTTCGTGTAATCTAGCTTCTAATTTCCTATCTGTTAAAAACATTTTCACTTCTCCACCCTTCTTATCTTTTTATTGCGTATCCATCATATTTTAATTAATACGTTTTTTTTAATAGTACCCTATTCTTATACAATCCTCAAATTGTATTTTTCTATATTCGGTGTAAAAATTCAACATTCATCATCCCAATTTCCTAAACAAAAAGCTCCCTTTTAATAAAGGAAGCTTTTTGTTAGAGCTAGCAGATTATTCTAATCCATATACTTCTATTTCATAAATTCTTGCTGCCGAATCTGAACCTTGTGTTGGTTTAAGAGTCGTAAATCTTACATAGCGTGCTGGTGTCAGTTTAAAAGCATCTGAGGTAGTCCCTTGGCTATTTTTCTTCACATCAAGTACAGTCTCAAAGTTCGTACCATCTGTACTTACTTCTAACATATACTCTTCTGTGTTCATGTCAGCATTTTCACCACCTGCTTCTGCATGATAAACTTTCAGCATAGCAATGTCTTTGACCTCACCTAGGTCAATTGTAATATTATGTTTATCGGGTCCTACTGCACACCATTTCTTAGTAGAATCACCGTCTACAGCAAATTGTGCAGCCTCATTGTTGTTTACAAAGCTTGATGCTTCTGTTGGCTTATTAAGGGCAAGATTTACTAAGCCTTCTTTTGCTTTTTCTGTAACAGTGATGAATTCTTCAACAATGACTTCGTCTTGTCCCTGCTCATTTTTAGCTATAAGTTTGACTGGGTATTTCCCTTCTTGTGCATAACTTACTGTTGGGTTTTCATCTGTACTTGCTTCTATATTGGCACCCTCAAAAGTCCACTCAAATGTCTCAGAAAGCTTATTGCTCATGTTTATAAATGTAATTTCTTCATTTGGAGCAACTACTGTCTTAGATGCTGTGAATTTTGCTTTTGGAACTGTGTTATCTGGCCAGGTCATTTTTGTTTCATCTGTTTGTCCAGTTACATTATCTCTATTAATAGCTCTTACCGCAAACTCTGACTCTTTCATCTTGTCACCACGTTGTAAGCTATTAATGAAGAAACGGTTGTTAAGTGTTGCACCTAATAACGAATAGGTTCCATCATTATTTTTTCTATAGATTTCATAGGCTTTTAAGTTATCACTTGCTGATGCATCCCATGACAAATGAACACCTGCTATTGTATCTTCTTCAGCAAACTCTACACGATCTACTTTAAGATTAGATACATTGATTACCTCTGCGTTATCCTGACTATTTTTAATGGTTAATTCACCAACATTAAATGCTACTTTTTGATCTTCTTTTGAGGAAACTACAAGAGAGATGGCCTTGATTTCTTTGTTTTCATGACCTTTTAATGAATAGGTGATTTGCTGCCACTCTTCTACTAGTGCTTTGTCTCCTTTGATAACTATTGATTCGCCATCAAAAAATTCTAGCTGAAGGTCTAATTGAAGCTCTGATTGTGCTTTTGCAGCAACACTTATTTCCATATTTTCTTCTACTTTTAAGTCTGCACTAAAAAGTTTGATGAGTGACTCCTGACCTGCTTTAAAATCACCTAAGAATTTTAGAGAGTTACCACCATAGTACGCATTGGCATAATCAATACTTGGCTTAATGGTATTGCCTTCACCTTCAATAATCCATCTGTATGTTGGCATAACATCACCAAGGCTTCTGTTGTTCCAGTCTAAGTTTGAAACCTTCTCTCCTTTGATGAAGAAGTTGTAGCCATTACCCATATTAAAGTTTGTTGTAAATGGTGCACTATTAACAACTGACTTCTCTATAGCAAACTTAGAAAGGCCTCTCCATTCTGTTCCCTCCGCCTGTGAATCTTTGGATGGGTCTTGGAATTCATTGACATAGATTCTTGACTCTTTCTCATGGAATTGATTAATATCTTCTGCTGAGAAAAAGGACCAGCTTGGGCAATAAAGTCCAATAGATACCAAAGGATCATCTCCGTTTTCAAGTAAGTTCCACTTAATAGGCGTTCCAGTTCCATTTGCCTGCATATCAATACCTGCAAATAGCTTTTTAGGATTGTAGCCTACTGATTGTGCGTACTCATTAGACTTCTTAAGAAGTTCTTCTGGTGCTAATTTGTCCGTTGTCCACCAGAAGTTTAAGAACATACTATCAGCAAGTTCATTGCCCTCTGCATCAATTACAAATGCTTTATTCTTATCATTCATTTGGTTTTGCCAATCCATCTCACCATCCACTGTCATGGCATCATACCACATGATTTCATACTTGCCATTTGTAGCTTCTTTAAATTGCTTTAAGAGTTCTTGGAAAAGTGTAGCATACTCTACTTTCTCTTGGCTTGCTTCATCCAGTTGTGTTTCTTGGTTAATAAACCAGCCATCGAAGCCAAGCTTATCACATACTGCTACAAGCTTATCAATTATAATAAATTTACCACTTTCATCTCTTTGTAAGAAATCATCTATCCACTCTGTCTTCCCACCATACTCAACAGGTGGGAAGAAAATTGTACCGAGTACTGGCACCCCATTTTTATGGGCTGAATCTGTCACATCTGGTGTTGGTGGTACGATGAGCCCTTCACCCGCAGAGCCCCCCCCAATATACTAGCTTGTCAATATATTGCCAATATGAAAATGTATTTGCCTCAAACTGGTTCGTACCATGTGGTATATTACCACTGGTGCTACTATTCATAATTGAAAGTGCTACGATTTCTGTATCTAATTTTTGAGTACTATTGACAGGAGATAATCTGTCTTTAAGGATTCTTGCTTTGAGTGGTATACTGCTTTTATTATAAAGTGCGACTTCATCTAAGTTAGCTTCCAATAATTCATTAGGCTTCCATGCAGGTGTTATGGGTGCATTGGGCATCTTGAAGTGAACACCTTCTTCTGTTACCTGATAATTAAATGTTACCTGTGTACCATTGTTTACAGCCTGGTCATCATTACCTGCGCACCCTACAAGGCTCCCTACTGTACACATGGCTGCTAATAAAGCGATTTTTTTGTTTCTTAATGCTTTGGATTTCATATAAGCCTCCTTAGTGCTTCTTGAGCTTACTTACTAGTCTTTTCCCATGCATCAATTTGTTTTTGTATTTCTGCAATAATCTTATCAATACCAGTTGCTTTTAACTTTTCATTAAGCTTTGGTAAGTATTCATCTGGATTTACTGAACCTGTGTAAAGTGATGGTCCAAACTCGTCAAGAACGTTTCGTAAACCAGCTACTTCTGTTAATACTGGTGTTGCATCAAAGTCAAAGCCAAATACAGGTGCTTCAACAGCTTCTTCATTGAATGTTTTAAAAGCTTCCCACTTTTCTACTGGCTCTGTATCTAATACATAGGTGTTGAATAGGTCACCCATTACCCAATATGGTACTGAGTAATCCTTTGCTTTATCTGTAAGTTTAATTTGTGTGTCACCCACTTTGTCGTAGTGAACACCTTCAATTCCATAATTTAATAAATTTCTAAGATATGTATCTGTATTAATGAGATTTAATAATTCCATAGCTTTTTCTGGATGCTTACTTGTTGCAGAGATAGCAGTCATTGATCCTCTAGCAGAAGCATTTGTAACAACTGTATCCATCATTGGTGTTGCTACTACTTGGTACTTTAAGTCTTTTGACCAGATTCCTTCAGCATATGGCTGACCATCACCTTTTGTAACAAAACGTTTTATCGCTTTATCATCAGTTGCTGTTGCAGCATCTTTATTGATATAACCTTTTTCATAATACTTTCTCATGGTTTGAAGTGTTGATATCATTTTATCTGTTTCAAATAAATTCTTAACAGTTAATGTATCATCATCATATTCAATACCAATTGGATCAACAATTTTATCAAAATAAGCTGGTGCTGAGAAGTCTTTTGTTAAGTAAAGAGGTACAACATCTGGCTCATTTTGTTTAATCACTTCTAACCATGGCTCAAGATCTTCTAGCGTGTGAATATCTTGATAGGGAATGTCGTATTTATCAACGTATTCTTTTGTGAATACCCACATTGGCATACTTCCAATTTCTTTTTGATTTGGTACTGCATAAGTTGTTCCACCTACTTTAGCTGCTTCCCAAAACTTTTCATCAATATTTTGAAGCAATTCTTGTCCCTGTGTTTGCAACAAGTCATCTAGTGGTAAGAATGCTCCCTTTTGAGCATTTGATAAGTAATCATTTGCCCATGCAGATGTAAATGCTAAGTCATACTCCTCACCTGAGTTAATGATTACAGACATTTTTTGATTGTAATCGCCCCAATCAACTTGTTTGATTTCAACTGTTGCATTGATTTTTTCTAGGAGATAGTTATTGACTTCTTCAAGTACCATCCCCATATCTTTTTGAGTCCCACCAATTTGGTACCAAATCAGATTAACTGGTTTTTCTTTCTTTGTAGAATCACCTGTCGAAGTTGATGTGCTACCTGCTGATACATCATTCGAACCACAACCTGTTAATACACCTGTTACACATAAACTTGCTGCAACTGCTGTAGAAAACAACTTTTTAAGTTTTAACATAGTAAAGCCTCCTTATACATCCTTTGAATACAATATTATTCTTTTATAGTTAATATTTTATACATTAATACACACTATTTACAGTGCAATTATTATATATTAACTTGATTTTTTTCACTATTAACAGTTAACTTGTACAATTATTCTTTTACAGCACCAATTGTTAGTCCGTTAACAAAGTACTTTTGGAAGAAAGGATATGCGAACATGATTGGTAAAGTTGATAAAACAACAATTGCCATTCGCATGGTTTCCTTTGGCATTTTTGCTGCTTCTTCCACACCACTTAAGCCCATCTTAGATGCATTATTGGCTAAGAAATCTACAGATGACTCGATTCTAATAAGTAGATACTGAAGTGGAATCAGATTATTATTATCTACATAGAGCATGGCATTAAACCAATCATTCCAGAAACCTAGTGTCAAGAATAAACCGATTGTTGCAAGCCCTGGCAAAGAAATTGGTAAGACAATCTGCAAGAAAAGTCGCCATTCAGATGCACCATCTATCTTTGCAGATTCTACGATAGAATCTGGAATAGATGTGTTGAAGAAAGTTCGTAAAACAATAATATTGAATGAATTTAAACAAATTGGCAAAATAAGTGCCCATATCGTATTTTTAAATCCTAAAAACCTTACCATAACTAAGTAAGAAGCTACCATCCCTCCACTAAAAAGCATAGGAAGAAAGGCTAATTTTGTAAAAAATCCCCTATAAGCAAAGGTCTTTCTAGATAGAGCATATGCATAAGTAGATGTAAGGATTAGTCCAATAACTGTTCCTAAGATAGTAACAACAATAGACACCCCAAAACTTCTAACAATTTCTTCTGCTGATGTAAAGATATATTCATACGCATAAAAGCTCCACTTCTCTGGTATAAAGCGATACCCATTCTTAGCAAGTACGTTTTCATCTGTTAGTGAAATAATCGTTACAAAGATAAACGGTATAATAGCTGCAAGAGATAATCCAAGCAAAATGATATTAAATATCAAATTATTTGTCTTGCTAATACTATTAATCCCAGTTCCTTCGCTCATTTGATTTTCTTTTGTTAGTTCTTTTAATTTTTTTAGCATTTCCAACCCCTCCTTAGAATAACGCACTATCATTATCTAGTTTTTTAACAATGTAGTTTGTAACCATAATGAGTACAAATCCTACAGTAGACTGGAATAATGCTGCAGCTGAACTCATTCCAATTTCACCCATTGAAGTTAACGCACGGTACACATATGTATCAATAATATTAGTCACTTCATAAAGTGCACCAGAGTTTCTTGGTAACTGGTAGAATAGACCAAAGTCTCCACTAAAGATTCGACCTACTGAAAGAATAAATAAGATAGTAATAACTGGTTTTAAAAGTGGTATTGTAATGTATCTAATTTGTTGCCATTTAGTAGCACCATCAATTGTTGCTGCCTCAAAGTAGCTATTATCTATACCACAAATCGATGCAAGGTAAACAACTGTGTTATATCCTATACCTTTCCACTGGCTCATCAAAATAATAATCCAAGGCCAATATCCAGCTTCTGTATACCATGAAACGCCCTCTTTACCCATTTGTGTTAAAATATTATTAACATAACCTTTTTCTGGGTTTAAAAAAGCATATAGACAGTAACTTACAACAACCCATGATAAGAAGTAAGGTAAAAACATCGCACTTTGATAAAATTTTCCCATCTTTTTATTGCGAAGTTCATTAAGCATGAGTGCTACAATAACTGGTAAAACAATCCCTAATACGATAAATACAAGATTATATAAGACTGTGTTTCTTACAATAATCCATGCATCACTACTCCTAAACAAGAACTGGAAATTTTGAAGTCCTACCCATTCACTAGTAATTAAACTCTTGATAAATCCCCCATTGACACGAAAACGTTTGAAAGCAATGATAATACCGAACATTGGAAGATAAGCAAAAATTAAAAACCATATTGCCCCTGGTATACTCAACATAATCAATTCTTTATTACGCTTCATTCTGAGCCAACTTTCTTTTACTTTTTCCATATATTAATCCTCCCTTTGTCAAGTTACTCATTTCATCAATTAATGATAACATTTGCAAAAAGGAGGATAAATATGAAAATATTTAGTTTTAGTGAATTAATTTTAGGTTATTCAGATATTAGTATTTTTTTATCTCTCTAAGAGTGGCTGGCGATACGCCATAATGCTTTTTGAACTTCCGATAAAAGTAACTTGTATCTGTATAGCCTATTTCTTTGGCTATATCATTGATACGCATATTAGTTGTTAAAATCAGCTCTTTTGCTTTGCTATTTTTTATATTTGTCAAATACTGTGAGAAAGAACAGCCTACCTCTTTCAAGAAAATCTGCCCCAAATAAGAAGTATTGATATTGTACTTATAAGCCAAAGTCTTAAGATTCATATCCTCCCTATAATTCTCATTGATATAGCTAATGACCTGCTCAATAACAGGTGTATAGCGTTTTTCTCTCGCATTAATATGATGGATCATTTCACTGATTTCTTGGATGAATATATTTTTTAAGATTAGAAAATCATGGGCTGTATAAATATCTCCTAAAAGTTCACTGACACCTCTAATATTGTGCTTTTTTTCTAATTTAAAATCACTTGTTACCTCTTGTAGAAGCATTGCTAATCTGATAACAATCTGATATACATTTTCTAAGGTTACACCTTCTTTTCTAACTTCATTAAATACTTCTTCTAGATAGCCTTGTGCTTTTTCTTCACTCCCTTCAATAATGTATTTGTAAAGCCTGTCTGCATCTAACAAAATTTGATAACTTTCAGCGCTTTCTGCCATTTGAGTAACATCTATAAAACTCTCATATCCTTTAATCACCACATACTTTTCATACTGTTTCACCAATCTATAGCTTTTAGCTAAGTCTTGTATATGATTTACGCCTTCTCCTATTGTTAAAAAAGCATACACACCCACATAGTCTTTAATATACCCTTGCATCTTATGATAATAACTTTTTATCTCTTCTTCTGTTTCATTTTCCCAACTATTCATAAGAATAATCGCATGATTCATATTATAAAAAATTTCTAATTGGTCATTCTTCGAGAAACAATTCAAGTTATACTCTTGAATCGCTTTCATACAACAGGAAATCTTGTCACCTTCTTGAGCCGCCTCTATCACTAGACTTGCAATGGTAAAGTAATTGGCATCATATCGAATATTTAAAAGTCCTGGGTTATAGACAGTAGACTCTTCTCCCCTTAAAAACTGAAACACTTTGCTATGCCTATCGATAAAGTCACTATGGTGCTTATCAATCACTTTGAGTTTTTTAATGGTGTCCTCTAGTATTTTTTCCAGTTCTTCTTCATCTATTGGCTTCAAGATATACCCCTCCACCTCAAGTTTAATGGCTTCTCTTGCATACTTAAATTCATCATGCCCACTTAGAATAATAAATTTTACATTTTCTCTTATCGCTTTCATTTCTTTAATCATTGTTAACCCATCTACTTTGGGCATGTTAATATCTGTAATCACAATAGCTACTGGCTCTTCCTTAAAAGCTTTAATAGCCTCTTCCCCATTTGTAGCCATTGCCACTACTTCAAGTCCTAATTTTTCCCAATCTATAATTTGTCTAATCCCATTTAATATTAGCTTCTCATCATCTACAAGCATTACTTTATACATCTTGCATCTCCTCCTCATTTGGAATTCTTATCACTACCTTAAAGCCCTGAGTTTCATGAGCCATTACCTTTAGCCCATAATCCTTACCATAAGACATCACAATGCGTTCATGCACATTTACAATTCCCATTGACTTACCATCATACTTACACTGTGTGAGTGATTCATTGAGCCGTTCGATTTTTTCTTCTGACATGCCATGCCCATTATCTTCTACAGTAATCTCTATATAAGATTCCTCAGCATTTACCTCAATCTTGATATAGTTATCTACATCTTCAAGACGAATACCATGCACAAAATAATTTTCTATAACAGGTTGTAGTGTAAACTTAATAATACGCTTACCAAGATACCTTTCCTCACATACAATATCAAAGTGAAATTGGTTTTCGTATCTAAACGTAAAAAGTTCAATGTATTTTTTACAGTAATGAAGTTCCTTAGCTAATGTAATCATGTTACTTTCTTTAATTTGACTTCTAAAAATGATTGCTAAATTTTGTAACATTTTCCCTACTCCCCTATCTCCATTACAAATAGCTTTCATCCTAATGGATTCTAAGGTATTGTATAAGAAATGAGGATTAATTTGACTTTGCAGTGCTTTGAGTTCAGCATTTTTTTGATTAATTTCTGCCAAATAACTTCTTTGCACATAATTACCTAATTCATAGCACATATTATTAAACCCCTTTGTGATTACAGTAAGTTCATCATCATAAGAATCTGTTTCAATATGTGTATCAAAGTTCCCCTGCATGACGCTAGTCATTGCCTCTAAAATTTTTCTCATACGCTTATCGAGGTTACTAAGTTTTCTATAAATACTTATTTCACCAATAGTGATTAATACAATGCTTAAAAGAATCAAAATAATTTGTACCCCTAATGGAACATGAGTCGCATCTTCTTTATCAATTTCTCCAATGACAATATAGCCACTTTCTAAATACTCTACATTAACATAGCACCCTATTTTATCCTCTAACTCTTTTTGTTGAATAAGCGAATCGTTGATAAAAGGATATCTTTCCCCATTTAACTGATTGGTTGAATCATAAATTACTGTATAATTATTATCTAAAATACGTATACGATGACGGTTTTGATTAATGAGATAATTATCTATAGAATTTAGTGTATAAGTGATACGTATTTCTCCTAAATACTCAAAACTCATAGGATCCTTAATCATTTCTACCAACATGATTTGCTTTTCATCTAGCACTAAGTCCTTTAAAGTACTTTGCTCCTGCTCATTATGTAAATAATAACTTCTGCTTCCACCATTTTTATAGAATTCAGTATACTTATTTTGCGAATAACTGTATACTGAAATTCGTTCTATACTCGCTGATAATTCATACATTTTAGACACAAAATAGTCCATACCATAGTAAATTGTTCGATTGCTTTTACTGAATTCATCCAAGCGATATTCTAAATATTTATCTTCCTCCAATGTTAAAAAATAAATAAGATCCGTCAACTCATTATTCGACTGATATAAGTAACGCTTTATATAGCGACTATTTCTCTCAATATTTTTTATGTAATTAGTTGTATCTTGTGTAATCTTATTATTGATATACAGATTGTTCTCTTTTATTTGTTTTACAATGCTTCCATAAAAAAAAAACACTTAAAATACATACAATAAGGATAAGCATGATTGTATAGTTGATAAAGATTTTTTTATAAGTACTCTTTCGATATTTAATCATCAGTTCGGCTCCTTTTTATTTGAAATCCAAAAATATTAAGATGAATTTATACTCTTATATTAGATGATTCAGAAAAACTTAATAAGTGAAATTCTATAGTTTTACTGTACTTATTCTAGTTCTCTTAGAAAAAATACCTCCCCTTCCTTTCTTTTGTTTTATAATAAACCTATCTTGATACTTGGAGGTGTATATTAATGAACTCTATTTTTAATATAGAAAAAATGCTTGATTTTTTTAGTACTGTATTTTATTTTTTTATGACCAATATGCTCTTTATTTTCTTTAATATTCCTCTTGTTTTTTTCTTTTTATTTTTAGGTATTAGTCATATTGAAACCTATTTACCACTTTTTTTAGTGTGTCTTATTCCTACTGGTCCTGCACTAGCTGCCTTGTTTTACAGTATGCGCCAATTTATCACTTATCAAAGTACAAATATATTTAGAAATTGGGGTAAAGGATTAAAGACTAATTTTAAAATTTCACTTTATGTAAATTGTATCCAACTTTTTTCAGTTTTCGTTGTCATCTGCAACATTCGTATTTTTACATCTCTTTATCCATTTTTACCTCTTAGAGTATTTTTCATCATGCTTCTTGCTATTCTTATACTTTCTATTCCTTATAATTATCTTCTTATTATGCGTTTCTACATGTCTACGCTAGAAGTGATTAAATACTCTTTTGCAATGGCCTTTGCAAATCCTATATTAAGTATTTGCAATATGATCATTTTCTTATTTGTACTCATGCTTTTTGAGATTTCCGCTGGTACAACTGTTTTATTTATGGCTCCCATCTACGCCTTTTGTATTCTTATTTCGAATCGTCATTTAATGAAAAAATTAGAGGAGCAAGTCTCCTCTCAGGGCCATTAAGTTAAGCTTTTTATAATTATTATATACTAAAGTATACCCAATATAAAAAGGCATTTGAGCGATTCCCAAATGCCTTTT
Organism: Cellulosilyticum sp.; assembly: GCA_029851645.1. Classification (GTDB taxonomy): domain Bacteria; phylum Bacillota; class Clostridia; order Lachnospirales; family Cellulosilyticaceae; genus Cellulosilyticum. The sequence goes on from JARKVN010000108.1 coordinate 46,143, forward strand.
TTATTATTTTGAAGTGATTTGTTCTATAAGATTTTCATTTTCATCTAATCTAAATGCTTGTCCTGCCCCTAATACCGCACGACCATTGATTAATTTTAATTCAAAAATATTAAAGTCCATAGTTAAAAGTTTTTTTACTAATTCTCCATGTTGTGACACAAAGTGCTCAACAATCTCATCTGCATTATTAATTTTCTCATACATAAAATTAAAGATTGCTCTTCTTCTAAAGAATGTATTAATTGCTGATTGTTCACTCTCTAAAATCATCCCTTGGAACTCTTTCATTTCTGAAATATTATCATAATGACTAGCAATTTGACTTAAAAGAATGTAGTATGTATTATTTAAATAAACATATGGTACATAAGAAGCTTCAGCTTGATTATTGGATGTTTTAGTTGCTAATACCATTGTTTTATTTTCACTTTTTAAACTTTCTATCTGTTCTTTGATTTTTTCCATGTTCACTTCTGTTGGGTTGCTAAAATGTTTCATATTTTTTCTCCTCTTTTGAATTTAATTTTTTATATATTAATCAGATTATGTATAATCTAAATTAAACTTATTCTTTCTCTTTTTGTCTCATATAACTTTTCATCGTCAAATCTACAAAGCTTAATGCAGCATCAAAGTCTTCTTGATTGGGGTGTTTTGCAGCATTTTCCCATCTTTTGACTCTATGTTCATCAGGTGCATGCCCATGTTCCTTGGGTAAACTTTTCATCCAAGCAATGAGTTTAGCATCTACAGCACCTTGGCAATGAAAATGATTTAATACATGATTATTATTTTCCTCAAATAAATTGGTAATATTATTTACACAATCATGAGCATGTTTACCAGTTGGATAAGCACCTAAAGTAAAGAAAAATGCTATGGTTTTATCTTTGATAGTCTTGCAAAACTCTACGCATTCTGGATTATATATCCCTTTATCTACCCATCCTCCCACAAACATTAAATCATAAGCTTCTAAATTTACTTGCTCCATCATTTCTTTATCTGCAATATTTAAAAGCTCCCATTTATCATGATAACTTTGTATGGTCTCTGCAATTTTTTTAGTGTTTCCACCTTTAGAGCTATACGCTATTAATACACGCATCACTAATTCTCCTTATAAAATATCTACATAGTAATTATTATGTCTACAACCTACACAACATTCTATGCCATAAACCTTTTTCATAATTTCAGGAGAGATACACTCACTTGGCTCCCCACTTATTATCAATTTCCCTTTTTCCATTACAAAAACTTTGTCACTAAATCTTAGTGCTTGATTAATGTCATGTAAAACACAAATCACTGTTATATTATTTTCTTTATTGATTCTCTTTACCAACTTTAATAACTCATATTGATATTTAATGTCTAAGTGGTTTGTTGGTTCATCTAAAATGAGTATTTCTGGTTCTTGTGCCAAAGCCATCGCAAGAAATACCCTTTGCTTTTCTCCACCTGATAACATTGCGATGTCTTTTTCTAAAAGAGATTCTATATCTGTTTGCTCAATAGCCCAGTCAACAATATCGTAATCATCTTTTGTAAAACCTTTAAAGGCATTGACATAGGGATGTCTTCCAAAATGGACAATTTCTCTAGCACTCATCCCACTTGGCATATTATTAAACTGCATTAAAAAAGCTACTTTCTTTGCAAAATCTTTTCTTTTCATATCTTTTTTATTGATACCATCAATAAAAATTTCACCCGATTTTACCTTATTGATACCTGATATCGCTTTAATTAAAGTCGATTTTCCACATCCATTTGGTCCAATAATGCATACAAACTCGGATTTTTTCACATTCATACTTAAATCTTCTACAATAAGTGTATCCGATAAACTTATGGTAACATTCTTAATATCAACCATAGAGACCTCCTACTAAACTTGCTTTCTTAATTGATATAAGAAAAATGGTGCACCAACAAATGAAATCACAATCCCTATGGGAATCTCCATTGGTGAAAATATAATCTTTTGCAAGATATCTGCTATAAGCAAAAATGCGCCACCTAAAATAATTGAAAGCGGTAAAAGATCTTTATGATTTTGCCCTATAATCAATCTTGCTATATGAGGAATCACTAATCCTACAAAACTAATTATTCCAACAATCGATACACTTACAGATGCTAATAGTACAGCAACAGTTGAAACAATAAACCTTGTTAATGACAGATTCTCACCTAAATTGATAATGGTAACATCATCTAGTAAAAGTAAATTGCATTTTCCAATCAATAACAAAGACAACATCAAAGCTAATCCACCATAAATCAAAATGAGCTGTGCATCTTTCATTGTAACACCTGCTAGTGACCCATTGAGCCAACTTAATGCCCCTTGAATCTTATCACTATTATAAATACTAATAAGACTAATAAACGAAGCTAAAAATCCATTAATTGCAATACCAGATAAAATTAACCTAATAGGTTTTATCCCATCTTTAAAGGCAACCAATGTTAAAAGCATATAAACCAAGAAGCCACCTAAAAATGCACCTATTGGTAACCATTTATATAAGTTAGGCATCATTAGAATAATAATCATAGCCACTAATGTAGCACCTGATTGAATTCCTAAAAGGCCTGTGTCTGCTAATGGGTTTTTCATAACAGCCTTTATCAATGTTCCACTGGCTGCTAAAGTAGCACCTGCTACAAGTGCTACAATAGCTTTTGGTATTCTTATTTTCCATAAAACAGTATGTATGATTTCATCATTCTCTTTATTAAATAGGTTACTAAATACCTCATTAAGTGTTATATTAGAACTTCCCAAAATAATATCCATCAAAAAAGCCACTACTAATATAGACAAAGCTACTAGATAGATAAACACTTTATTTTTCTTATTAATTGCTTGCATAAATGCCCTCTACTATTTGTCTCATTACTTTAGTAATATTAAAATCAATGCTCCCCATAAATTGGAAAGTACCATCTCCAATAAAAATACACTTCCCATCTTTAACTGCCTGTAAATTTGCTAAAGCACTTTCACTGGTCATAAATTTCTCTTCAAACATTTTAGTTAATTCTTCACGTGTTAATCCTTCTCCATAAATAATTAAGTATTCTGGATCCTTCATTAAAATTTCTTCTGGATTTAACTCTGAGCTTTTAATAGAACCAAATACATTGTTTAAAGATAATTGTTTAACAACTTTTCCAAGTACTGACTCATCGCCATTGACAGTTGTTGTTTCTGACATAACTAATATTGCTACATTTTTAGGGTCATCACCATTTCGTTCGATTTCATTAATTGCTTGTAAATCATTTTTCATTGAGAGCATTTTTTCATTAATGACATGATTATCTAATTGATTAGTGTCTTTAAATGCTTGAAGAATAACAAACATATCACTGTATTCTGATTGGTTGATTCTTTGCACCTGTACACCTAATTCAGCTAATGAACCTTCCCACTTTGTTGGTGGCAGAGCATCTGATAATAGAAGAAGCTCTGTCCCAGCTTTCGCTAAAATTTCAATATTGGGTGATAATGCACTTCCAATATTTAAAATACCATCTTCACGCTCTTCTCCTATATTATATAATTTCTCAGCAAGTTCAGGTTTTAATGATTTACTCTCTGGAGCTGCATTTGGTAAAAAACCAATTTCTGAAAGCATATTAACTGTAGTTGTCGACCCAATGGCAATTTTATCTATATCAGCACTATTTAAGGCAGTAAATAATCCTTCGTATTTTTCATTAATACTTGAATTACTTTTTTCAAAGTCAATATTAATTTCTGACTCCCCTTCCGTAGTAAAAGCAATATCGCTGCCAAACATAAATTCTGTCGACGTTGTTTCAACTTCTTTTCCACAGCCTGCTAATACTGTTCCACACAGTAAAGTTAATCCCAATACTTTAAATATCTTTTTATGCTTTTTCATAACGTTCTCCTTGCATTCATTTCTTAACTTCTATTAATTTATAATAGATAATATTTATTATATGAAATGAAAAGTTAATCGATAATGTTTTTCATTATCATAATATATTTTGTTATCAACTGTCAACATATTTTATAATCTATCATAAAAATAATCACAAGATTTTATCTAGTACTTCCTTTAATCCTTGAAATACAAATAACCCACGAATTCTAACTTAATTGTTAGAAATTCGTGGGTTATGAACAAATAGTCTATATTTATTTTAGTCTTTTGTTAGCGCCCTTCCTATGGTTAGCTCTACGCTACATCCACATCCTTTTTGTGAAGTAATCTTAATGCCATATTCTTCTCCATAATATAACTTAATACGTTTCTCTACATTTTGTAGCCCAATACCACTTAATCTAGTTTCCCTATTTGGGGTTTGATCATCTTTATTAAATCCTATACCATTATCCACTACTCTTACTACAATTTTATCCCCCTTATCTTGAACCTCTATCCAGATATGCCCTTTTCCCTCTATATATTTTATGCCATGGTATATGCTATTTTCTACAATCGGCTGTAGTATAATTTTAGGTATATTTTCTTTTAATATAGACTGATCTACATCAATCATATATTCTAGCTTCTCCTCATAACGTACTTTTTGTATATAAAGATATTCCTTAATGTGTTCAATCTCTTCCTCTATTGTTACAAGTTCCCTTCCCTTGTTAAGAGATAATCTAAAAAACTTTGCCAATGACTTTGTCATATCAATCACCTTATCATTTTCATTAAACTCCGCCATCCATACAATTGTATCTAAAGTATTGTACAAAAAGTGAGGGTTAATCTGACTAATAAGTGCATTAATTTCAAGCCTTCCAAGACTTTTCTCCTTTTCTTTAAGCTCTTCCATAAGCTCCCGAATCCTTCTCAGCATCTTATTATAACTTTCTGCTAATAAAATAGTCTCATAAAATCCACCTCTATCCACTTGTACTTCTTTTAAATCTTCTATCTCTTCCATTGTCTTTTCAAGATTTTCCAAGGGCCTTGAAATTCTATTAGCAAAAAAACTTCCGCTTACCAGTATACTTACAAAAATTAGAAGCCCTGTTATCATTACCAATTCAAGTACTTGTTTTTCTAGCATCCTTAAATTATCTAATGAAAGTATCCCAATCAAAATCCAATTTGTATTTTCTACCTTAGTGTGATAAGACAATTGCTTTAATTTCTTATTGTAACTATCCCCTTTTCTATAAATATTAATTAATTCTTTCTTCTTATCTTCATCTTTTAAATAGGTTGCATCTTCATGATAAATTAATTCGTCTTCTACATTGAGCATGTAAATATACCCTTGCTCTCCTAAATTAAGGTCTTCTATATAATCCCCAATAAAGCAGTATCTTAAATTAATGACAAGTACTCCTAAACTATTTCCTTGATAATCATTAATCTCACGACTTAAAGAAATTACCCATTCATCCTCATCCCCAAATAACTTTTGCATCCTAGCTCCTGTTAAAATCGGCATATTATCTTCCATAGCTTTTATATACCAGTCTTCCTTCATAACCTCATCAAAAACTGTACGATCTAGCCCTTCTTTACTTCCCATTAAACGCCCATCTTTTGCTGCTATGGTAATAGATTGAATATGATTGTCTACTTCTAATATGGTATTAATTTGCTGCTTGATAGCAGCTTCTTCTTCCTTTTCTCCACTTTCTAAATACTCAATTAGACTTGGATTTTCTGATAAAATTTTAGAGATATCTTTTATCTTATCTATGTAACCTTCTATCATATCACTGCTTTTTTGTAAAGCCATCGTTGTTTTTAATATCGCTTCTTCTACAAACATATTTGAGACACTAAAGTATATAATAGTGCTCACCAAAATAACTGTTGAGAAACTCAGCATCAAATAAAACATGGATATTTGTATTTTTAGCCTTTTAAAATAAATCATTTGATTTGTCCTGCTTGGGCCTTAAATTTTTTTGTTGTTAATTTATATCTTTTCTTAAAACACGCACTAAAATAGTTAGGATCCTCTATGCCTATGGCACTTGCAATCTCATAATTTTTCATAGGTGTTGACAGAAGTAATATTTTTGCTCTTTCGAGCCTTATATTTAAAAGATACTCTCTAAAATTAATACCAAATAGACTCTTAAATAGCGTACTAAGATAACCCACACTAAAACCCAGTTCCAAAGCTAATGTATTTAAAGAAAACTCTGAGTTACTAATGTTGTTATTAATAATTTCGCTGATAACTTCTTTATAATTATTTTCTCTATTTACATTAAGGTCTCTTGTAATTTCTATCACAGCTTCTTTCACAGCTTGTATATTTTTATCTGCCTTCTTCTTTTCTATCAATCCACTGATGATCTCTATGATGTCTACCTTTGAAACAGGCTTTAATATATAATCATCAACTCCTATCTTTAACGCATTTACAGCATAATCAAAATAATCATACCCTGTAATAAACGCTATTTTAATATCCTGATTTTGTGCCTTTACTTTCTTTGCAAAATCTAATCCATTCATTCTAGGCATATTAATGTCTGCTAACACAATATCAATTTCTTTCTCACTTACTATTCTCAATGCTTCTTCTCCATTTTCAGCTTCATAGACCTCTTCAATATCCATGATTTGAAAATCTATACATTTTTTAATCCCACGTCTTACAATACTTTCATCATCCACAATAAGTAGTTTATACATCACACTCTCCCTTATCTAAGTAAATAACTTATTCCTTTAACTAATTATATTATTTTTACCACTATAAAAAGAGCTGATTGCTCAGCCCCTTTATAATATTTATTCTACAATACGATCAGTTACTTTTCCAGCCGCATAGTCAATGACAGAAATACTTAAATCCGCATTAAGGACATACGCTTTTCCTGTTTCTTTACTATATACAATGGCTTGTCTTGGCTCATTTAATCCACTAATGACTCTTTTTACTTCTAATGTTTTTGTATCAATGACACTTACTTGGTTACTTCCTTTTTCACCCGTTAAAACTATTTTTCCATCTTGAGATAAAGCTGCACCATAAGGTTCTTTTCCTACTTTAATAGATTTCACAACTTTACCTGTTTTGATATCTAGTACATTAATGACATTCCCACTACTTGATGCACCATATAAGTATTTTCCATCTTGATCCACAGAAATTGCTCGAACTGCTGGAATTCCTTCTAAAGTCTTTTCTATCTTTAACGTTTTAGTATTGATGACTCTTACATCATCTCCTTTGAAATTTGTTACATACACAAATTCATCTTTTGCATCTACAACAATCCCTTGTCTTGGTTCACTAAATCCTTCTATTACTTTCTCAATCTTTCCATTTTCTAAGTTAATCACTGTTACTGTGCTTTCTGCTTGATTATTAGCAAAGATTTTCTTTCCATCATTGGTTAATGTAAATCCAAATACACCTTGTTTTAATTCAAATGTACGAATAACTTCTAATGTTTTGCTATCTATTTCTCTAATGGTTCCATAAGTACTATCTGAAACATAGAAGTACTTCCCATCTTTTGAGAAGGCAATATTTCTAGGTGTTACAAACTCATCTA
>JARKVN010000119.1 GCA_029851645.1 Cellulosilyticum sp.
TTCACTAAGTTTTCTTTATCAGACATACTTGGTTTATTACTATTTTCTATGGATTCTACTTTAGGCTCAGTAAGTCCACTATCTTCTATGTTTTCTTCTTTAGGCTCAGTAAGTCCATTATTTTCTATATTTTCTTCTTCTGGCTCTATAAGACCACTATCTTCTATGTTTTCTTCTTCTGGCTCTATAAGACCACTATCTTCTATGTTTTCTTCTTCTGGCTCTGTGAGGCCAATATCTTCTATGTTTTCTTCTTCTGGCTCTATGAGGCCAATATCTTCTATGTTTTCTTCTTCTGGCTCTCTGAGGCCAATATCTTCTATGTTTTCTTCTTCTGGCTCTGTAAGCCCACTATCTCCTACAATTTCTTCTTCTGGCTCTGTTTCTACTATGTTACTAAGTGGATAATTAATTATTACTACAGTATTATCTATAAGAACCATATCATCTATCTTTGTAGTAAAGCTCTTATCTGCGTTCTGTATGACCTTAATTTCATAAGGTTCGTCATTTTTTTCATAACCCTCTTTAGCAAGAGTTTGTTCTAAAATATAATTCCCTTGTGGAATAACTTTAAATATAATCTCTCCTTTAGTATTTGTTTTGCCAGTTCGAATAACTTCCTCTTTATTTTCATCGTACAATGTAAATTCAACATTCTCTAAAGGATTTCCTTGAGAATCTTTCATAACAACCTTAAATTTTCCACTTCGATTTAAGGAAGCTAATGCATTAGATTCTGTAATTCTATAGCTTTGCTCAACCGACTCTGGTTTTACTTTTTCATCATTAAGTATTAATTTAACTTGATTATTAATAAGACCTGGCTCACCTGTAATATCTGTTACATAAGTTAGTCGGTATGATTTTTGTTTATTAGGTGGTATAAATTTAAGCACTCTACTTTTGGCATCATAAGTGATATTTGTTTCAGCTACTATCTCTTGACCTACTTGATAAACTCCATTAGGTTGTAAATCCAACTCTCTAACTTGTATATTATTTTCATATATTAACTCACCATTAGCATTCATTCTAAGATCAATTCCAAATGGAATGATATCTTCTATCTCAACACTTTTCTTTTCTAAGTTATATGAATGATAATCTATTGTCCAAGTCAAGTAACCATCTTGATTTTTAGAAGTATCTACCTTTTTATTAAGGATTGTACTTTCTATATTAAAATCCTCCCAGTCATTCGGCCTTGTTTTTAGATGCTCAGCTATTAATGTTGCATCATTTCTTAAATTTCTATACGTTTTATTATGTGAAAAGTACTCTTGACTTTTTGCTTCTGTTGGACCACCCTTAAGTAAAATAACATACGGTTTATCTATGTTTGAAAAGGAAAATCTAATTAAATGATTATTCTCTTCAAGTGTCACAATTTGATCATATTCACTTGGTAAAATACGTTTCACTGCAGCTACATGCCCGTTGTAGAGTCTTTCACCACCTTCATATAATAGGAATTTTTCTCCAGCTATTGGCTTTAGCTCCCATCCTTCTGGCATTTTATCTTCCACTTGAATCTTCCCTAGCAAGTTACTTGCATCAATGTCATTAGCATTAATATGCAACCTAAACAAAATATCTTGATCTTTGTAGTTGAAAGCATTATCAGCTCTGTGCGCTCTATTATTTACTGACTCTAAATCATCTGGATTCATTTCAACCTTAATTGCTCTATCTCTATGTAGCATATCTTTCATCATCATTCTACTAACAACTCTTTGCGTAGCTACTGTATCAATTAATTTCGTTTGACCACTTAGTAAAGTTGCTGTGTTACTGGTTGAAGAGTTCTTATTGGAAGCATACTTTTCTGGGTTTAGCACTCTTGTGCTATAGCTCATTGTATGTATTTGACTTGGGTTAATTTCTCCCCTGTCTGCTTCTCTGATCACTAATAATTCTGCGACTATTTGTCCATTTTGATCTAGAGGATAGCTCGTAAGCTGTAGGTTTTCTCCTCTAAAGCTATCCTTTACATATTCTTGTTCATAGGACGGCTTTATTTGTTTTAACATTGCTCTGATGTCTTCAGTAGGCTCTTTCCCACCAGGGAAGGTTACTAAATTAGAATTATAGCTATTGGATGGCCCATGAACTAGCACTTCTACAATACTAAGATCGCCACCATAGTTACGTCCCTTTGTATCCAGATTTACTGTCCAATTTATTTGGTGCTGTGAACTATCATATCCATTTGCAGCTTTATCTAAAGTCGTATGCCCGATAGTAGCTGTTGACGTAGCCGTTTGAGGTAATAGTCCACTTGGTCTATCCCATTCTAAGGCTGCTGTATTTTTAAAAGAACGCTTCCCTATAACGGGTACATGGTCAGCAACTCTTGTTCTTATAACTAGTTTAACTGCTTCATTGATATCACCTAGTTCATACTGACCCCCAGTAGGTTTCGTATCAAAGCTCTTTATTTCAACCCATTGATTCCCATCATATTTTTCTAGGCTTGCAGCTAACCATTCTAAATCAGCATTTAATGGATCTGTTACAACAACATTTTTCATTGGTTGATTTTGAGGATTTACAGTAATCTCCCATGTAATGTAGCGATTATCATCTAACTGTTCATCTTTTTTATTTTCTTTTGTGATCCACTTTGTCTCATAATCTACTGTTTCTATTAATTCCCATGACTGGGTACCTTTGCTTATATGAGCTATATTTTCAATCTGATGTTCTCCTTGATTAAAAAATTTATCATCTGGAATATATGTTTCAAAAAACAGGTATTCCTTAGATCCTGCTCCTCCTGAAAAAGTGTACCTTATTTTTCCATCAACGACTTCAAAGTCATCTGTTGGTATTGCTTGACTTTCATCAGGTGAATTCCCTACTTTAAAGCTTCCTTCTTTATAATCTCCTACATCTGATAAATCATCTTCAAAAATAAAATCTTTTAAACTTGCTGGTAAGTCATTTTCTAATTCTGCATTGAGCTCTATCATCCACGAAACACTTCTTGTTTCTAGATTAGCATTCCCCCTTTTGCTTGCATTTAACACAATTGGAGCCTCTTTAATTGTCACAGTAAGCGTTTTATCTAGGATAACAATTTCATACTCACCTGGTAAGTCTAAATTGTTATCATCAGCATATATCATTGTAAGGTCAAATTGAATATATACATCATGGATATCCTCATTACCAATACCTTCGCTAAAAGTGATTTTCGACTTATCAGCTTCATAAAAATCAATTTGTCCAAGTACTATTCCATCTGCTTGTATAGTAATATCTTTTGTACTAATTACCTCAAGCCCCTTGGGTAAGTTAATATAGGCAAAATCATTTTTTTTGACATACCATTCAGGTTCTGGGTAATCACCTATTACTGGAACAGGTAAACTATATTGAACTCTTATCTCTTTTGTATGATCTATATGATTTCCAGTAATTTCTTCATCATCTTGAAATACCTTAACGGTTAAACCTTTTTTCAAAAGTTCTGTAACGTCTTGCCCTTCAACATCATCAGATGATATTATTTCAGATTCTGTAACATCTTGTTCTTCATCATCAGATATTATTACTCCAGATGATGTTGTTCGTGTCATATACTCTTGATACTTATCCCCTAGACTGTCATTTGTATACTCCTGTGCACTAGTTATGATAGGCATATTGCTAATTATCATAACTATCACCAAGACCATAGCTATAATGTTCCTTTTCAATTTTATACATACTCCTTCTTCTTATTTGGATTTAAGTATCTTCAAGACATTTTTATGGTATAATACAGTCTACTAGTATGTCAAGAAAATTGATATTACACAAAAAGTAAATCATATAATAATAATTTTCTATACAAAAACACTATTTTAAACATTAGGATAAGCCTAATTTTGATATCAAACTCACGATAAGCTAAAAGTCCAGCATCAGAAATTAATTCACAGTTAATACAGTCTATAGCCTCAATAAATATTTCTCTCTTCACTTAATACTTATTAACTCCCTCATAAGATTCTTACAGTTTCTTTAAAATTGTTGCAAAACAAAAGGTAGCTTCTCTATACGAAATGCTACCTTTTGCTTGATATAACTTTTTTGTAATATCAGATTATGCTTTAACTTTTTGTACTACTTTTAATAGATCATCCATTTGATTCTTAATATTTTGTGCTTCTCCGAAAATACTGTCCGCACATTCATTTGCTTCATTAATATTTTCAAAGATATTCACTACATCTTCACTTGTTAACTGTGCTACTTTATTTACTTCTTTTATAGACTGATTCATATGTCCTATAGATTTGTTCAGATTATCTGTTGTCTCAGAAAATGTCTCGAAAAGTTCTTTCATTGCATTAGAGCTTTTTACATACATTTTCCCTGATTCTAAGAATTGTTCATAATCGCTCATAATATCTCCCTTTAAAAACTCAAGAGCATACTTACTATTTTCCATGAGCTCATAAACAGACTCAATTGCCATACCTACCTTACTTTGAATCATCACTGTTGCTTCTCTTGATTCATCAGCTAATTTTTTAACTTCTTCAGCTACTACTGCAAAACCTTTACCTGCTTCTCCTGCACGAGCTGCTTCTATAGAAGCATTTAAAGCAAGTAAATTAATCTCATCACTGACGCTCATAATCATTTCTACTGACTGATTAATGACTTTAATATTATCAGCCTTTTTCATAGAGACTTCTATTCTTTTTTGGATTTCATCGCAAATGTTATCCGCACGTTCTTTTGATTGCTCTACTTTTTGATTAAGTTGATAAACACTAGTATTAATCCTACTTGATTCTTTCATACCATCATGAGTTTCTTCATTAATCGAAGTTAGTGCTTCCTTAATATGCTCTGTATTCTCTTCCATTTCATGAGTTGATGCTGCTGTTTCTTCCATAGAAGATGATACATTACCACTTACATTTACAACCTCATTAATCTTTTCATATAAATAGTTAATGTCTTCACAGTTTTTTTCAACTGCTTGATTAATTAATTGACTTCCCTCTTTAAGATTATGAAGCAAATCAGAAATAAAATGTCTTGTATCTTCTAATGCCCTTGCTATACTTCCAACTTCATCCCTCTTAACTTGAAGCTCCCTATTAACCTCTTGTGAAAAATCACCTGATGCAAAAGTTTTTAATACCATTTCTAATTTTTCTACTGGTCTTGTAAGTAATCTAACTGTACTTATATAAAGTAATAAGCCTATCATTACTCCGAAGGCAATCATTACTGTAATCAGTTTCATAAGAATTGCTTTAATACTACTCTCGATATCATTTCTAGTAATGTCTGCAGCAATTGCACCAATAATATTTCCCTCTTCATCTCTAATTGGAATACTACAAGTCATCATTTGACCCCATTCATCAGTTGAACGAATTTCAGTAAATGTATCCTGTCCTTCATTTAAGGTCCATAATGTCTCCTCTATAACATCACCATCTTCAACTACTTCACCTATACTAGAATCCGTAGCTGTATCATCTGCAGATATACCATATTTTAATACACCTTGATTATCGTAATAAATTGAATATAAATAAGCTATATTATTGTAATCTGCTATATTTTTAAACTTATTAAGTACTTGTATATACTGTTCATCAGATATCTCTTGCTCTTGATAAATCTTTAAAAATATGTCATCTCCTATAGCATCAACTGCAGTATGTAAAATTTGTAAACCTGTTTGACTCGCTTGTTCTTCTGCATACTGATATAAACTTTTACTTGTTATAATAGTGATACTCGTAAATAAAACAATAAATAAAATACCAAGTATACACATAATTTTGCGTCTAATATTCATACCATACTCCTCACTAATTATAAATAAAATATATTTGTTGTATTACTGATACCATTACAGTCAAGCATTTTTGTAACACCACTATCTAATTTTAACTCAATTATATCACATCTCAAATGGTGCCTGATAGTCGTTGAAAGAATGAGGTCAAATCTAATCTTACTATTTACTTAATCTTGTTGCTTTTAATTTATTAATTAAAACTACAATACCATCTGCTATAAGAAGTATAGCAATTCCTGCAATAAAAGCATTTAGTGCGCTAAAATGCTTAATTTCAATTGTTAATCCAATGAAACCAATTATTAACCAATGCACACAGTATATTTGAAGATTATTTTTACTCCATCTCTCAAAATGTTTAAATATTACTTGTGGCATAAATTTTGTCATAAAGTAGCAAATACTAAGCCAAAATAAAACAAATGCTATAATAACAAATTCACCTATTAAATCATGATTAAAATACTCATAGTCAAATAATTGATCTGCTGAACCAAATGCACCAAACCGAATCGTATTAATATATGAATAACACCATAAAGGGATTGATACAATGATACTTCCCATTAATAAAGAAGTGTAAAACTTATCTTTATTAGAACATCTAATAAAGAATTGTCCAAAAAAGTAACCGAATATAGGATATGTAATCCAAATTAAAAATGGAAACCATGTGTATTCATCAGTAGTCCAAATTAATCGACATACTATATTTAAAGTTTCATTTTCAACTATAACCCCCTGTAAAAACATATTTAGGGTTGTACATATTCCCCAAAAGGCTGCAAGAAACCAATTATTCAGTTTAAATCTCTTAACCAATCCAAAAAAGATAAAAGTTAATCCAGCAAATGCAAGAATATCAACACTCCATAACCAATCCCATGCTTGAAGTGCTAATTCCATATCTTGCTCTTGATTTGCTATAATTATATCTGGCACGTAATCTCTAAGGAAATTTAAAATATAACCTAAGAAGAAAAGAGTGCCACCACGCCTAAATAGTTCTTTAGGCGTACTTTTCTTTGAATAGACGATACCTACTCCAAGTAAAATCATGAAAACTGGGGCCGCAGGTGGTGCTCCCAAAAAATGAACAACTGCATCATATTTCGTCGGCCCTATATCGTCTAAATAAAGCTCTGTATAGGCATGAATCAGAATCATAAATAACATAGCAAATCCTCTTGCTAAGTCTAATTCCCTTTGCCTTCCCCTATTCACCTCGTCCCTAGCAAAAAGCTGTTTTATCATACTATTTCCTTTCTAAAAATCCTATTTACTCACTAACGTTAAAAAACTTAATCAGCTAACTATAAAAAATAACTAACTACTATTATATGTAACATTCTGTAAAAATTTAGCACATATATTTTTATTTGTAAAGCATTTGCTATCATATCATGTAAATAGTTATCTATTTCTGTATCAACTTTATCTTAGTTAAATGCACTAAGTTCTTTTTATTTACTTTATCCTTTCCACCACATAATTAGAATTTATTCTGCCTATAATGTACCTATAAATTTAGCTAATACAATTCATTATCATAATAATATTTACAATTAAAAAAGTGATTGACAATATAAAATTCACATGTTATATTGAAATCAATAATTGTTATCAATAAGTTATAGTTATTATTAATAATATAAAAAGGAGATGTTTATATGTCATTAGTAGGAAAAAAAATAGATGCTTTTACAGCAGGCGCTTACCAAAATGGTAAATTTATCAAAGTTACAGAAGAAGACTTCCAAGGAAAATGGAGTGTAGTTTGTTTCTACCCAGCAGACTTTACGTTTGTTTGTCCAACTGAGCTTGAAGATTTACAAGATCAATATGCAACACTTAAAGCTTTAGGTGCAGAGGTTTACTCTGTTTCAACAGATACACACTTTACCCACAAAGCATGGCACGA
>JARKVN010000124.1 GCA_029851645.1 Cellulosilyticum sp.
CCTTACTATTTCTCTGCCTGAATTTAATTGAGTCACTTGGCTATCCTTTTTCATTTTTTTCCTCCACCCATTTTTTAGTTTACTTTCTTACAACTTTCCCTAAGCATGAATTTAGTTGGAATGAGCGTTTT
The DNA here is from genome assembly GCA_029851645.1 of Cellulosilyticum sp. GTDB lineage: Bacteria > Bacillota > Clostridia > Lachnospirales > Cellulosilyticaceae > Cellulosilyticum. Next base: position 132 of record JARKVN010000124.1, read on the forward strand.
CTTATGAATATCACGCTTGGATTTAATTTGCTCTACAAGTACATCTACAGCTGTTTCCCCCATAAAGTCTGTATATACTTTAACTGTTGTCAAGCTTGGTGTTAAATATTGTGATGTATAAATATCATCAAAGCCAATGATGCTAAGATCTTGTCCTACTTTAAGACCTGCCTCAGAAATGGCTTTGTATGCACCTATTGCCATAGGGTCACTTGCTATAAAAAAGGCAGTGGGATAATGTTTCATCTCTAAATAAGTCTTCATCATTCGATAGCCTTCTTCTGGTAGGAAGTTCCCCTTCAAAAACCACTCCTTACGAAACAGACCTCTCTGTTTCATAAACTGAACAAAAGTACTTTCCCTCTCATCTTGAAACAATTCCCCTTCTAAGTATTCCTGTCCACCAATATATCCAATCTCTTTATGTCCTAAGTTAATTAAACATTCTAGTGCTTTCTCTACACCTTTTTGATAATCTGTCACGACTGCATCATACTTCTCTTCATCTGGTGAAAAATCTACAAATACAATAGGACACCCACAAGCTTCTAGCTGCTTAATAGCACTTTTTCCAAACTTTCCTATAGCAATAATACCATCTAAATTTTTATGCGCTTTGTCATAGGATGCTAATCTTTGAAAAACAATAGACTCGTCATCACATTTCTTTTCTACAGATAACCTAATTGCTAAATAATAAGGATCTTTTAATTCCTGTTCTGAAGTGTACCATTGAGCAATGCCAATACTAATGACTTTTTCTTTTTTCTTCTTATGCGTACTTACATATTCTAAAGCCTGTGCTATTTCAAAAATACGATTTTTAGTTTCCTCTGCTACATTTAAAGTTTCATCAAAGTTAAGTACTCTTGAAACCGTAGTTATAGATACACCTGCTTTCTCTGCCACTTCACGAATTGTTGCCATTTTCACTCTCCTCTTTCATCCAACGCCCTTGCTTTGTTACATCTTCCTTCATTATTTATAAATGAACACGCTTATTTTTATTATATCGCTATTAAATTTTGATATCAATAAAAATATTTTAGTAAAATTTATTGATTTTGTTTACTAAACAGTTATAATAAAATTAACACTACATATTTTAGGGAGGTATTCAAATGGCAATTCGCACTGTAACTAGTACTTTTAAAAATATTTTTAACACAGCTCCTAATTCTACATTCTTTGCACCAGGACGTGTTAATTTAATTGGAGAACATATTGATTATAATGGTGGTCTTGTTTTTCCTTGTGCCATTACTAAAGGCACTTATGCAGCAGTTAGCAAAAGAGATGACCTTCAGTTTCGCCTTTATTCAGCAAACTTTACAGAGGTAGGCGTTACGACACTTGCTCTAGATAACCTGTCTTTCTCATCTGATGGGACATGGACAAATTATGTAAAAGGTGTTCTTTCTATTCTCTTAAATAAAGGTTATACATTACCTTTTGGTTTAGATATTGTCGTTTATGGGGATTTACCCAATGGTGCAGGACTTTCTTCTTCTGCTTCTTTAGAAATGCTTATGTGTAAAGTCTTTGATACCTACTACGACTTAAAGCTTACTCCAGAAGAAATGGCACTCATTGGTAAACAGGTAGAGAATGAATACATTGGTGTTAATAGCGGTATTATGGATCAATTTGCTATTGCTCTTGGCCAATCTAATCACGCACTTCTTCTAGATTGTGCAACTCAAAAATACGAGTATATCCCATTCCGTATGCAAGGCTATGAACTTGTGATTATGAACACCAATAAAAGAAGAGAATTAGCTGATTCTAAGTATAATGAGCGTTTTGGAGAATGTACTACACTTCTTAATACGCTTAAAGAAAAATATGAAATTCGTAATTTATGTGATTTAAGATCCAATATATTACCTGAACTTGAATCTTTAGACTTAAACCCTGTTCTTTTCAAACGCCTCAAACATGTCATTACTGAAAATGAACGTGTACTCGCTGCTACTGATGCTTTACATAATGATGAACTTACTTCTTTTGGTAAACTCCTCTATGCTTCACATCATTCGCTTCAATATGATTATGAAGTGACAGGTAAAGAATTAGATACTCTCGTTTCTGCTTCTATGGAAGCAGGTGCAACAGGTGCTCGTATGACAGGTGCTGGTTTCGGGGGCTGTGCTATTGCTCTCGTTAAAGAAGACCTTGTAGATTCCTTTATCAATGAAGTAGGTGCCAAATATAAAGAAGCCATTGGTTATGAAGCTTCCTTCTACAAAGCAACTGTTGGCAGTGGTCCTATTCAATTAAGTTAATATATCAATCTTCTAGGAGGTATTATTATGAAAATTATGGTCGTTGGAGGAGCTGGTTACATCGGCTCACATGCTGTTAAACAACTTTTAGAAAAAGGAAATCAAGTTGTTGTTATTGATAATTTAGAAACAGGTCACATTGAAAGTGTTCCTAAAGAAATACCTTTTTATAAGGTAGATATCAGAGACAAAGACGCACTTAAAGCTGTCTTTGAAAAAGAACAAGTAGATGGCGTGATTCACTTTGCCGCAAACTCATTAGTAGGGGAATCTATGACTCATCCACTTAAATACTATAATAATAATGTTTGTGGAACTGAAACTTTATTAGAAGTCCTCATTGAAACTGGGGTTAAAAATATCGTCTTTTCTTCTACTGCTGCCACTTATGGGGAAGTTAAAGAAATGCCTATTAAAGAAACAACATTAACTTGTCCTACAAATACTTATGGTGAAACCAAACTTGCTATTGAAAAAATGCTTAAATGGGCACATCAAGCGCATGACTTAAACTATATTTGCTTAAGATACTTTAATGTAGCTGGGGCTGATGCAAGTGGCACTATTGGTGAAGCTCACACGACTGAAACACACCTTATTCCACTTATTTTACAAGTTCCTCTTGGACAGAGACCTCATATTACCGTTTTTGGTACAGATTATGAAACTAAAGATGGTACTTGTATTAGAGATTATATCCATGTTACTGACTTAGTAAATGCTCATTTGTTAGCACTGCATCATTTAATGAATGGTGGTGAAAGTGACATCTTTAATTTAGGAAGTAACACAGGTTATTCTGTACTCGAAATGATTGAAGCAGCTCGTAAAGTAACTGGGCATCCTATTCCTATGCAAATTGGTGAAAGACGTGCTGGCGATCCAGCTTTACTTATTGCTTCCTCAGAAAAAGCCAAAAACATTCTTGGTTGGCAACCAGAATTTACAGATATTGAAGAAATTATTGCCTCTGCTTGGAAATGGCATCAAGGACATCCTAATGGTTATAAAGGAGAATAGTTATGCACACACTTTATTCACTTATTGAACGTCTTATAGAACTATCTATCCAAAATCAACTCATCACATCACGTGATGCACGCTATACTAGAAATCGCCTACTAGCAGCTTTTAATGAAACCACTTATGTTCCTACCAAACCTGCTTCTACTGATCTTTATGAGACATTAGATGAACTTGCTTCATTAGCTGTATCTAGTGGCATTATTGAAGATACACTTTCTCAAAAAGACTGCTTCACCAGTACGCTCATGAACTGCTTTTTACCTCTTCCTTCTGGTGTTGAGAATACTTTTTGGCAAAAGTATCACGCTCATCCAAAGGAGGCAACTGATTACTTCTATAAACTTAGTCAAAGTTCAAATTACATAAAGATGAACCGTATTGCCAAAAATATCATTTTTCATACGCCTTCTCCTTATGGAACTTTAGATATTACTATTAATTTATCTAAACCAGAAAAAGACCCTAAGGATATTGCGAAGCAAAAAACAATGGCAAGTTCTACTTATCCTACTTGTTTGCTTTGCACCGAAAATGAAGGGTTTACAGGTACTAGCCAATTACCTGACCGTTCCAATCATCGTATGATTTCACTTCACCTGAATCATCGTGACTGGATGTTACAATACTCTCCTTATCTTTATTATAATGAGCATTGTATTCTACTTTCACAAAAGCATGAACCTATGTCTTTAACTAAAAATAGCTTCTACAATCTGTTGAGCTTTGTAGAAGAGTTTCCTCATTACTTTATAGGCTCTAATGCTGATTTACCTATCGTAGGAGGATCAATTTTAGCTCATGAACATTATCAAGGAGGCTCTTATGAGTTCCCTATGCATCGAGCAGCCATATTAGATACCTTTACCCTGGATGCTTATCCTAACGTAACTTGTAACTTACTTAACTGGCCACTGTCTTCTATTTCTCTTTATGGGGATAACTTAGATGAAGTTGCTGAATGTGCAAATTACATTTATGAAAAATGGAAAGTATATAGCGATGAAGCAGCAAATATCCTATCTCATACTCAGGATACAAGACATAATACCGTAACACCTATTGCTAGAAAAAAGGATGGAAAATTTGTACTAGATATTGTGCTTCGTAACAACCGTACCAGTGATGAACATCCTCTTGGCATCTTCCATCCTCATGCAGATGTTCAACATATTAAGAAAGAAAATATTGGTTTAATTGAAGTTATGGGCTTAGCCATTTTACCTGGACGCCTAAAGAATGAATTAGAGCTTGTTAAATCCTATATCAAAAATGAATGTTCTGATACTGATGTACCAGATTACCATTTAGCTTGGGCTCGTGAACTTAAAGCGTCTTATGATGGAACAAATGACCTTACTACTTTTGTTCAAAATGCTATTGGTCAAAAATTTAGTCGTGTACTAGAAGATGCTGGTGTCTTTAAATGCTCTTCTGAAGGTCTAACACACTTTAAAAAATTTGTGAAAAGCCTATAACCCTAAATAAAAAACCAGTTTATAGAATATCCTATAAACTGGTTTTTTATTTTATTGATTCATTAAAATTTTCTTAGCACCTAAGATAGATGTAGCACTCATAGAGAATTCATCTAAACCATACTCAAGTAGAGTAGGGATAGCTGCTTCATCTCCAGCCATTTCTCCACACATTCCTACCCATTTACCATGTTTATGTGCACCATCAATCGTCATTTTAATTAATCTTAAAACAGCTGGGTGCATTGGGTTATATAAATAAGAAACTTTTTCACTCATTCTATCTGCTGCTAATGTATACTGAATTAAATCATTTGTTCCAATTGAGAAGAAATCAACAGATTTAGCAAGCTCATCTGCCATAACTGCTGCTGCTGGAATTTCAACCATCATTCCCCATTCAATTGAATCAGAGTAAGAGATACCTTTCGCTTCTAATTCACGTTTACATTCTTCAACAACTGCTTTCGCATTCTCAAATTCTTCAATTCCTGAAATCATTGGGAACATAACTGCAAGTTGTCCATAAATAGAAGCTCTAAGTAAAGCTCTAAGTTGTACTTTAAATAGTTCTACTTGGTCTAAACATAAACGAATTGCTCTATATCCTAAAAATGGATTCATTTCCTCTGGTAATGGTAAGTATGGAAGAACTTTATCTCCACCAATATCTAATGTTCTAATAACAACTTTCTTACCTTTCATTGCTTCAAGAACACGTTTATAAGCTTCATATTGTTCTTCTTCTGTTGGTGCAGAATCTCTATCCATATATAAAAATTCTGTTCTAAATAAACCAACGCCATCACCGCCATTTGCAAGCACTTGGTCTACATCTTCTGGTTTTCCAATATTACCACATACTTCGATATGCTTACCTTCTTTGGTAACAACTTTCACATCAAGCAGTTTTTTTAGTTCTTCTTTTTCTGCTTCATAAGCTTTCATCTTATCTTCATAGGATTTGATTGTATCTGCATCTGGATTAATGATGACAATACCTTCTATTCCATCAACAATCACAAGATCATCATTTTTGACAGATGAAGTAATATCTCCAAGCCCAACTATTGCTGGAATTTCAAGTGTTCTTGCCATAATGGCAGAGTGAGAAGTTCTACCACCAATATTGGTAATAAATCCATTCACTTTTTCTTTGTCAAGTTGTGCTGTATCTGATGGTGTTAAGTCGTGTGCAACAACAATTGTATTTTCTTTTTCAATTTCTAAACCAATACTATGACCTGCTAGGTTAGCAAGCATACGTTTAGAAACATCTTTAATGTCAGCTGCACGTTCTCTTAAATAAGTATCATCAATAGCTTCAAACATCATAACAAGGTTATTTGAAACTGTTTCAACAGCTTTCATAGCATTTATACTATTGTTCTTTATTTCTGCTTCTATAGAACCAACAAGTTCTGGATCATCTAAAATAAGTATATGTGCTTCAAATACAGCGGCTTCATGTTCCCCTACATTTTCAATGGTTTTTAACTTAATTTTTTCAAGTTGCTGTCTACAAAGGCTTACTGCATCTTGAAGTTTTTCTAACTCCTTAGCAGGATCAGATATCTTCTCATCAGTAATTTTAAGCTCATGTTCTTCATATAAGAAAACTTTTCCAATCGCATAGCCTTTAGAAGCTGCAATCCCCTTTTTCATCTGACTTTTTCCTCCTAAATGTTATGGATTATTCTTGGAAAGCTGCGATAAAGTCTGCCATATGTTTTGCAGCAGCTTCTTCATCTTCACCTTCTGCTACAACTTGAAGTTCAGTTCCACCTGTAATAC
>JARKVN010000131.1 GCA_029851645.1 Cellulosilyticum sp.
ACGTCTTAAAACCGCTTTAACTCTAGCAATTAGCTCCTTAGGATCAAAAGGCTTTACCATATAATCATCTGCTCCAAGCTCTAAGCCTAATACCTTATCAAAAACTTCTCCTTTTGCTGTAAGCATAATAATGGGGGTACGGTTTTTCTTCCTAATCTCTTTACAAACATCATAGCCATCTGCACCTGGTAGCATAATATCTAGTAGTACTAAGTCTGGTTTATAGGATTCAAATACTTGTAATGCCACCTTCCCATCTGCTACTTCTTTCGTATCATACCCTTCTTTATTAAGATACAACGAAATCAATTCGGAAATGTTGGTATCATCATCTACAATTAATATTTTTAACATGTTTACCTCCTTTCTACCACTCTTCATCTATTATTTAATCGTAACAACTGTTACACCCATTTCACCTTCTCCAAAAGTTCCTGGACGCTGCCCTTCTACATGAGGGTGTCTTTTTAGCCTTTGCATAATAGCTGTTCTAAGAGCTCCTGTTCCTTTTCCATGAATGATTGTAACCTGCTTAAGCCCTGATAAATAAGCATCATCTAAGTATTTATCTACTACTGGCCAAGCCTCATCTACCATAAGACCACGTACATCCACCTCTGTTGAAATAGTTTGCGTTTTTTGCAAGTTATAACTCACTTTCCCTTTGTGAGCTACTGAATTGGATTTTGGTTTTGAAACAGCTACTTCTTCTTTGACTTTCTGTAAATCTGCAAGCTTTACTTTCATTGGCATAATACCCATACGCACTTCTACTAAACCATTCTTATCTGCTTCTTTAGTTACAATCCCTTTTTGCATTAAAGAAACGACCATCACTTCTTCACCTAAAGTCACACTTGTTAAAGCCTTTTCCTTCTTAACGCCTGTCACCTTACTAGCACGCCTGTGCTGCTTCTCTAAGGTATCATTCATCCCTTGTTTGGCTTCTTGTAATCCTCTTTCATCAATGATTACCTTTGCCTTTCTAGCTGCTGCACGTACTTCTTTAAGTGCCTGATCTGCCGCTTCTTCTGCTTCTTTAAGGAGCTGTTTTGCCTTAAGTTCTGCACGCTCAATTACTTTTTTCTTAGCTTTATCTAGTTTTTGCCTTTCTTTTTGGATTTCTTCTTTAAGGCGCTCTGCTTCTGCTCTAAAAGCTTTAGCACGTTCCCCCTCAATCTCTGCCATACGTTTGCTTTGCTCTAAGTCAACTAAAATATCTTCCATCTTAACATTTTCTTTTTCTAAATACGCTTTAGCTTCATCAATTAAGTATTGTGGAAGCCCTAACTTCATAGAGATGGCAAAGGCATTACTTTTACCTGGAATACCAATAAGCAAGCGATAAGTAGGTCTTAGTGATTCCACATCAAATTCACAGCTTGCATTTTCTACCCCCTCAGTAGATAAAGCGTAAAGTTTGAGTTCACTGTAATGGGTGGTAGCAACAGTACGAATTTGCTGCTTTCTTAAATGCTCTAAAATAGACATGGCAAGTGCTGCCCCTTCAATTGGGTCTGTTCCTGAACCGACCTCATCTAACAAAATAAGGGAATTTAGGCTCAGCTCCTTTAAAATAGAAACAATATTGGTCATATGTGCAGAGAAAGTACTCAGGCTTTGTTCAATGCTTTGTTCATCTCCAAGGTCTGCATAAATGCCTTCAAAGACAGCAACTTCACTTCCTTCAGCTGCTGGTATTTGTAATCCAATGGCTGCCATTAATGAAAAAAGTCCAAGGGTTTTTAAAGTAACTGTTTTCCCTCCTGTATTAGGTCCAGTAATAAGAAGTGTTGTAAAATCACTCCCTAGTCTCACATCAATTGGAACCACTTGATCTTTGGGTAAAAGTGGATGTCTTGCTCGCTTAAGGTTAATCATCCCTTTATCATTTAATTTAGGCTCTCGGCAATCATATTGGAGAGAGAACTCACTTCTTGCAAAAATATTATCTAAATGAATGAGCTGATCGTAGCTACTTGAAATCTCTAAAGTATGAGGCATCACTCGACTTGTTAGTTCAATGAGAAGCTTTTCGATTTCTTCCTGCTCCTTATTTTCAAGTCCTTTTAATTCATTTCCTATCTCTACAACTACCATAGGTTCAATAAATACAGTTGCTCCTGTGGCAGATTGATCATGTACAATGCCTTTAAATTGATTTTTATATTCAATTTTAATAGGAATACAGTAGCGATCTCCTCTTAAAGTAATAACTGGCTCTTGAATCATATCTTGATAACGAGATGAATGAATCATTTGTTGTAAACTTTCTTTAATACGACCACCTAATGTTAGTTTCTGACGGCGAATACGTGCAAGTTCTGGGGTTGCATCATCTGCAATTTCTTCAGCTGAAAGAATACATCTAGAAATCTCTCTTTCTAAATCTGTTAGAGCAAACAATAAGTCAAAATACCCACTTAAATAGGCATAAGAGTCCCCATTACTAATGGCATCTTGATAATAATTTTTACTCTTTCTTGCTAATCTTAAAACATCCCGAACCACTAATAACTCTCCACCACTTAAAATGGCCCCAATTTCCACACGCTTTAAAATAGGACGTACTGGCTTTAAGTTACTTAGTGGCAATTTTCCCTTCTTCACACTCATCAAAAGAGCATCTGATGTTTCCTTTTGAAGTGTCACAACTTCATTTAAGCTTGTCTTAGGCATAAGCTTATCTATCTTTATCTTACCATCTTCTGTTATGGCATATGCTTTGACGCGTTCTTTAACTTTATGAAATTCTAGTTTATAAAGTGTTTTATCATTCATTGTTTAAAACCTCATATACAATATTTAACACTATTTCTATTATTACATATCTTTTCGATTTTGCAAACACCTATTTCCTTTCGTTTTGACATAGTAAAAGATGTGAGAAGCTCACCTTGGATCATTCTCACATCTTTTTGCTAAAATTCATCTAGTATACGACTACTTGTTACATAATTTCTCATATAATACGCATTGGATAATTTACTTAATGTGACGCCCTTTGTAGTATCTGCGTGTAAAAATAAGTCATCTCCTGCATAAATACCTACATGAGAAATACGTCCTGTGTTCACACCATTCGTATCAAAAAAAACTAAATCTCCAGGTCTAAGTTCTGATTTTGCAATTTGTCTTCCATCATTTACTTGAGTAAAAGAAAGCCTACTAATATTAATATCAAAGCTTTCAAAAACTTGTTTGGTTAGCCCCGAGCAGTCTACTCCTTTATTTAAATCATTGCCGCCCCATACATAGGGGGTTCCAATAAACTGCTTGCCATATTCAACAATCTCCTCACCTAGCACCTTACTATAAGGAATAAAAGTATGCTCTGGAACCTCTATAAGCGCCTTGTTCACCCAACCTACTTGTCCTCTTACGCTTACACGATACCACTCATCATTCTGACCTAAAATATAGAGCTTTTCAGAGTCCACAGTTGTGATAACCTCGCTATACTCGCTTGGATAATTTCTCAGGCAGATTTTTTCCCCACTAGCTTTTACTAGCATTCCTGTATAGCTTGGAAAGATACTTGGGCGATTGGTACTTGCTAATAGGGGTGTTACTAAGTTTCCCACTAAAATAAGACCAACCAGTCCTTTATTTAACCTTTTCATAACTTCCTCCAATTATGCCACAAGGCTAATAAATTAAAATAAATCATTGACTAGTATGGCCTTATTTCGAATCTTTTATACAGTTATAGACTCATTTCTATGCTAATCATAGATTACCAATGATAACGATGAAGCTCCCCTTGTTTTAATAAGTGAGCAAATTGGTGTTGTCTTAATGCTTCATAAAGGACAATTGCTACTGAATTAGACAAGTTAAGTGAACGTGCTTCACCAATCATCGGAATACGAATACAGGTTTCTTTGCTTTCTAATAAAATCTCTTCTGGAATACCAGCTGATTCTCTACCAAACATAATATAGCAGTCTTCTTCATATTGAACATCAACATATGTTTGTCTAGATTTAGTTGTTGCCATATAGACTTTAGGAAAATGATTTTTCTCTAAAAACTCTTGATAATTGGCATAACGGTGTACTTCTACAAGATGCCAATAATCAAGACCTGCTCTTTTAATATGCTTTTCATCTAAGGAAAATCCAAGGGGCTCAATAAGATGTAAGGCTGCCCCTGTTGCCGCGCAAGTTCTTGCAATATTTCCTGTATTTTGCGGAATCTCTGGTTCATGTAAAACAATATGCATCATGTGTTGTTCCTCTTTTCTATATTCATTGGAATGATTTTACCACGCTCCCTACTTAGGGTGCAACTTACTTAAATAGATGACCAAAGGCCTCTGCAAAAGCAAAATTCCCCTCCTCTTCTTTTTGCTGTGCTTTAAGATACTTCTGTACAGATTTTTTATCTACTTTTTCTGAAGTATTTCTGTATTTTTTATTAAAAGAGGAAAGTTTTTCTCTAAAGCTACAAGTTGTACAAACATAGATTTGTCCTTCACCTTCCCCTCTTAATTCAAGCTTTTTATGACACTGTGGACAACGGGTCTGCGTAAAGCGGCTAATGGTTTCTTTATAACCACATTCACGGTCTTGACAGACATACATCTTTCCGTGTTTTCCTTTAACTTCTAATAAATGTTTATTACAGTTTGGACAACGTTTGCCCGTTAAATTATCATGTCGATACTTTTCTTCTGAGCCTTTGACACTATTTACAAGGTCTGCACTATACTTTCTAATTTCCTCCATAAAAGCCTTAGGACTCTTTTGACCTTTACTAATAAGTTCTAACTCATTTTCCCACTTGGCAGTTAAAAGGGGTGACTTTAAATCAGGTGGTACTAAGTCAATAAGCTGTTTGCCTTTAGACGTTGGGATAATGTCTTTACCATTTTTCTCAATATAAAACATATTGTAAAGCTTCTCTATGATATCTGCCCTGGTCGCAACGGTTCCAATTCCTCCTGTTTCCCCTAAGGTTTTAGCTGATTTTTGGTCCACATTTACATATAAATGAGGCTTCTCCATAGCAGATAGTAAAGTAGCTTCATTAAAACGTGAAGGTGCTTTCGTCAAACATTTATTTTTGCTTACCTTTAAGAATTTTACCTTTTCTCCCTTTTGTAAATGAGGTAGCCTTTGATTCTTTACTTCTTCTTCTGCATCCTCCTCAACCTCCTGATTATACAGTGCCTTAAAGCCAAGTTCTTTCATATTTTTGCCTTGAGCGACAAAACGTTCACCTGCAACTTCTACGGTTACATTCATCTGGATATATTCACATGGAGGCATTAAAACACTTAAAAAACGTTTAACCACTAAATCATAAATGTTACGTTCTTCATGACTTAAACGTGTCAGTTGTACACTTTCCTCTGTTGGAATGATGGCATGATGATCAGAGACTTTTCGAGAATCCACAAAGTGCTTACTCACTTTAAATCCCTTATTTAAAATTTCTGTTGCAAAACTTCGATAGGGACCAATGGCTACTGCTTTTAACCTTTCTTTAAGAGTTGGGACAATGTCTTCTGAAAGATAACGAGAATCTGTTCTTGGATAAGTAAGTACTTTATAAGTTTCATACAGTCTTTGCATAATGGATAAGGTTTGTTTTGGGCTGTAACCAAATAATTTGTTAGCATCTCTTTGAAGTTCTGTTAAATCATAAAGAGCAGCAGCATATTGCTTTTTACTTTTTTCTGTGATTTCTGTAACGGTTCCTTCTTGCCCACCTACTTTGCTCACTAAAGCATCAACTACTTTTTCATCTGTGAGTGGTTTTTGGTTTTTAGATTGATAATTTAAAGTAAAGCCATTAGCTTTGGCACTCATTGTAAAATATGGTTTAGGCACAAACTGCTTAATAGCCTCTTCTCTTGCAACGATCATAGCCAAAGTAGCTGATTGTACACGTCCAGCTGAAAGTTGTGCATTATATTTACACGTTAAAGCTCTTGTTACATTAAGACCAACTAACCAGTCTCCTTCTGCGCGACAAACAGCTGCCTGATAAAGATTTTCATATTGTTTTCCTGGCCTAAGATTTTTAAGCCCTTCTAAAATGGCTTTATCTGTTACAGATGAAATCCAAAGCCTTTGAATGGGTTTTCTAACACCTACCTTATCTAAAATCCAACGTGCAACTAATTCTCCTTCTCGTCCTGCATCTGTTGCAATAATCACTTCACTCACATCTTTACGTGTTAGAAGACTTTTTACCACTTGAAACTGTTTGCCTGTCCCTTTTAAAACGGTAAGTTTCATAGGCTTAGGCAGCATAGGTAACGTCTCCATAGACCAGGTTTTATACTCGTTTCCATAGCTTTCAGGATCTGCTAAGCCCACTAAGTGTCCCATAGCCCAAGTAACAATATAGTCATTACCTTCTATAAAACTTCCGTTTTGTTTATGACATTTTAAAACCCTGGCTATATCTTTTCCCACGCTAGGTTTTTCTGCTAATACTAATGTTTTTCCCATTGTTAATCTCCTTAAATAAAGTCTCACTTTTTCTATATTAATTCAAAACTTTGCTCCTTAAATAAAGCTTTAATTTTCTCTTTATCTTGTGTCTTACCTAAAGCAATCATCAGCTTTAAGCGCGCTTTAGGTCCACGCATATCACCACCCATGATGACACCTAAATCTGCTAACTCTTTACCGCCACCTTCATAGCCATAGCTTACGAAAACACGGCCGGCATAGCATCTTGAAACCACTACAACTTGGACCCCTTTACGAATCGCATAACGAATCCCTTCCATCACTTTAGGAGATACATTGCCTCTTCCCATTGCTTCAATCACAATACCCACCGCTCCTGAATCTACTGATGCTCGTATACAACGATCATCCATATCAATAACTGTTTTAATAAGATCTACACGTCTTTCAATTTTATCTGTTGCAATATGTTGTCTATAAGCAATGTCACGATACACAATAAAATCATTGGTATCAATCATTCCAAGTGGCCCATAAGGAGATTGGAAAGTATTTAAAGCTAGTGTATTGGTCTTTGTAACCTCTGCTGCTGCATTCACTTCATTATTTAATACAACTAATACCCCTTTTTCTCTTGCTTTAGGTGAAATGGCTGTACAAACAGCTGCTGCTAAGTTACTTGAACCATCGTAGCCTAATTCAGAACTATTACGCATGGCACCCACTACAATAATAGGTTTTTCATGCTTAATAGTTAAATCTAAAAAGTAAGCCGTCTCTTCTAAGGTATCTGTTCCATGAGTCACAATTACTCCCGATAAACTTTCATCTTCTAATTGATGCTCAATGATTTGCTTAAGCTCTAAAAGCTTATCAATTGTCATATGAGGTCCTGGAATTTCAGAGAAATTAATGACCTTAATATCCGCCATCTTATCAATATTGGAAACCATAGATAAAATTTGTTCTCCTGATAAAGTAGGAATTGCTGCACCAATCTCATCATCTACTGTCATTGAAATCGTTCCGCCCGTAAAAATAATACACACTTTAGGTTTATTCATGAGGTTACTCCTTTAATATCATTTTGTATCTCTTTTTTCTATTTTCATCTATTTTAACATATTTCATTAGCACGACACCAGTCACCCTATTTTCTTTCTTTTATTTCCTTTAGGACTGGAAGGGTATAAATCCTAACAATAAGTGGAATGACCATAAGTACCCATACAATAGGTTCTGCTAAAATAATGCCCATATACCCAAGCACAGGCGTTAAAAAGAGCACCACAAGCACTTTCCCTACTAATTCAATAGAGCTAGAAACAATGGGCATGATATGATCCCCTAATCCTTGTAGGGCATTTCTTAATATGGATATCATAGCAGGAACAAAATAAAATAATGTATCTATTCTAAGATAAAGAGTTGCTGTTTCTATCACCTCTTGTAACTGCGTTGCGGTTACTAGCTGAATCAGCGTGGGGGCAATGGTATAACTTGCCAAAGTCACAATAAGGCACCATCCCCATGCCACTAAAAGCACTTGTTTTAACCCCTTCTTGATCCTTTCAATTTTTCCAGCTCCTAAATTTTGACTACAATAAGTCGCCATAGTCATTCCTAATACGCTAAAAGGTAACATAAAGATTTCAGTAACTTTTCTAGCCCCTGTATGCGCCACTATAATATGGGTTCCTAACTGATTAATAGCACTTTGAAGGGTCACTGTCCCTAATGAGACTAAAGATTGCATCATTCCCATTGATAATCCTGATGTTAGTAAAGCTCTACTAAGCATACGGTCGTGTTTAAAATCTTCTTTTTTGATATGAAGCATAGGATAACGATTCCATATGTAAATAAAGCACATCATAGCCGCGATACTTTGAGCAATAACAGTAGCATAAGCCGCCCCTTCTACGCCTGTTTTAAATCCTAGAATAAATAAGTAGTCTAGCCCTATATTCATAATCGTTGAGCCAATTAGAAATAGAAGTGGTGTTACTGTATCTCCTATGGCCCGAAGCACACTGGCACACACATTGTATAACATAGCGGCCGTCATCCCCAATAAAATCACTTTAATATACGCCATACCTTCCATCATAAGATCCTCTGGCATATTTAACACCATTAGAAGTGGCTCTAAAAAGCTAACACTTAATAAAGTTAATATGAAAGAGATGATGAGTCCTAGTTTTAAAATATTAGCCACAACCTTTCTAAGCTCTATATAGCGTTGTGCTCCGAAATCACGTGCTGCTAATATAGCAAAACCATTAGTAAGCCCAATTAAAAAACCAATCACTAAATTATTGACTGTACTTGTTGCGCCTACAGCGGCTAAGGCATCCGTTCCTAAGGTACTTCCTACAATTCTAGTATCTACCAAGCTATAAAAAAGCTGAAAGATATTTCCTATTAAAATTGGAATGGCAAACTGAATCATTAATTTGCCTGGATTTCCCTTTGTCAAATCTTTCATAACCTATTTCACTCCTATCCTTTTTCTTAACCTGATGATGATATGGTTTTATCCATTTCATAGATAAAACCACTTTTCTACGAGTTGTAGAAAGGTGGTTTAGCATGCTCTACTTATTTTCTTGCTCTACTAAATCTATTTCATAGTCACATTTTAAGAGTTCTTTTAGTGTCATTTCTTCCTCTACAAAGGCTTCGCTTAGGGCTTCTTCACTAGCCGCTACTTCTTCTTCTGCTTTTTTCTCCTCTTCCTTACCTAACATTAAGCCTTTAATAGCACACTCCACTTTTTCGATTAAGTGTTCAGCTGTTAATCCTTCTGGCTCAATAGGTTCGCCATAAATTACTTCTACTTCATAGCGACGTTTCATTTCCCAATTAAATAACTTAGGCAATTTTCTATCTCTTGGAAAAATATCATGTCCCCCTTTAATATAGGTAGGAATAATCGGAACATTAGCATCAATAGCAATGGTTGCCGCACCTTTTTTAAAGGCACCTAACTTGCCATCATGACTTCTTGTCCCTTCAGGATGAATCAGAAGACCCCATTTATCTTCCAATTGCTTTTTACAAGCAGTCATCACTTCAAAGTTTATTGCCCCACGTTCTACTGGAATCATCCCACAAACATCTCTTAATAAATTGGATAAAAAGGTGTTTTTAAAGAGTTCCTTTTTAGCCATACAACAGAGTTTAGAAAAACGTGTTTGGTCGAAACCTTGTGTCACCCATAAATAATCAAGATTAGAAACATGATTCGCACAAATAATATACCCTTTATCCTCTGGAAGTACCTCCTGATTCTTTACTTTGATACCATATATCAATTGTGCCAATATGCAAGAAGCTTTAAACAACATATAATGTCCGAAGCGCTTACGATGTACTGTTATTTCTTGTTTAGCTGCCTCTAACTCGCCAGATGTCTTTTCTTGTAACTGAGCTAAATAAGTTGCATTTGCTAACTCCTTAATGGTTAGATCTTGACTTAGTAAATCTTGAATCATCACCTGATAGTGAGCTTCAATTTTTAAGCCCACTTCAATCGCTGATAAAGAGTCTATACCCACTTCACTTAATAATTTAGATTCTAAAGTAACCAGTTTTTTATCAAGATTTGTACATTGAACAATCATTTCTATAATATATTGCTCGATTTGGGATAAGGTATTTTCCTGAACTTCTTCCACATTGCCTTGTCTAGGTTTTTCCTTCTGATGCCCTTTACTAAAATGCTCATTTTCCTGATGCTTCTTTTCTAATGCATGTTTTTTTAATAAATAACGTTTTGGCTTTTGTAATGAAGTCTTAGGAATTTCTTCTAAAAAGTGTACCTTAGCGACTTTCATATATTGAGATAATTTAGCGCCTCTTTCTTGAATGGCTTTTAAAATAGATTGTTCATCTAAATGGGTAGTTTCTTTAACTACAAAAGCATGAACCTCATCATAGTCTCCTGAAATAGGAACCCCGCTAATAACAAGCTCCTCAATACCTGGAATAGAGGTATAATGCGTTTCAATATCTACTGGAGCAACCTTCTTTCCAGTTGCCAAAACAATATTTTCTTTAGAACGCCCTGTAATTTGCACATTACCTTGCGCATCAAGTCTAGCTAAGTCACCTGTTTTAAACCATCCTTCTTCATCAAAGGCTGCCTGAGTTGCTGCTTCATCTCTAAAATAGCCTTTCATCATATAAGGAGAACGTATATAGATTTCTCCTTCACCTGTTTCATCGGGATGGGCAAGCTGAATATCCATGTCAGGATATGGTAGTCCACAACTATTCATTGTAATATGATCCCCCCGATTCCCAATAATTGGGATATTGGTTTCAGTTAGCCCATATGTAATTAATAAGTCAAATCCCATACCATAATAAAATGCTGCCACCTTTTCATCTAAAGGTGCTCCAGCTGATGTCATTAGGCTTAATCTACCTCCAAACCCTTTGTGTACACTTCTAAAAATAAATTTCCCAAGCCTTAAACCCGTTTGTTCTCGTACCTTCATACAAATAGGAAAAAATCTCTCATAAAGCTTTTTGGTCAAATCCTTAGCTTCTATTTTTTTCATAATTTGTTTTTCAAACAGCTCAAACACTTTAGGAACACATGGAAAAACAGTTGGCCTAAAAGTTTTAAAAGCACTTAGTATATTTTCATTACTAATGGATTCTACATAATGTAAAGAAGCCCCTAACATCATAGAACCTAACAAACAAGTCACAACGCCATAAATATGACTGTTAGGTAAAATAGATAAAATACGATCTGAACAACTTAACTCGTTTTCTCTTGCTGTCATACGAATGGTATGAATCATTGCCTCATGGGTATGCATAATACCTGCTGCTGACCTTGTTGTTCCTGATGAATAAATAATGACCGCTACCTCAGGATCTGGATCTACAGTTCTTTCAATAAATGGTGATAAAACTTTATAACTATCTTTAAAGGGTTTTCCTTCTTTAATAGAAAGTACAGGGACTCTATAACGACTAATTTCTCCAATCTTTTCCTTTACTTGATCAGAAGCATAAATAGCTCTTGAATCAGATTGATAAATGAGGTTACTAAGATCTTCGCCTCCTAAAGAAGCATCAATTAATACAGCAGTTGCTCCTAATTTCATAACTGCCAAGAAAGCCATTTGCCATTCAGGTGAATTTTCTGTAGCAATTACAATGCGATCCCCTTTTCTAACACCAATTGTTTCAAGGTTCGATACATACCTATCCGCTTTTTCAAATAACTCACTATAGGTATAGCTGATTACTTGTCCATTATTCATGGTTATAGAAACCGCCGTTTTCTTTTGGCTCTGATGATTGACTTTTAAAATATAATGATAAATGTCCATAATCGCTCCTTGCATAACTAGTGGTATTTCTGTCTACTATCATTAATATTATATAGAGGCTTTATCTATTTCGCAACCAACATCATAAAAGTCCCGAGCATTTTCTACAAAATGCTCGGGACTTTTATGATGTTTTTAGATTAACGAAAAGTAATTCCGTCCTCCACACTCATTGCCTCAATAATAGCAAGAGACTCTACCCTTACTCCACTTTCTCGAATCAACTTGCCCCCTTCTTGAAAGCCCTTTTCAATGGCAATTCCTGCACCTACTAAAGTAGCTCCAGCATCTTTTACAAGTTGTGCTAACCCTAAAAGTGCCTTTCCATTTGCAAGAAAATCGTCAATGATTAAAACATGGTCTTCTGGATTTAAGAAATCCTTAGAAACAATAATGTCATATACTTTTCCATGAGTAAAAGATTCTACTTGACTGGTGTAAACATCACCAGCTATATTTTTAGTTTGTGTCTTCTTAGCAAAGACAACTGGTACATTAAAGTGTCTTGCTGCAATACAGGCAATAGCAATTCCAGAAGCTTCAATGGTAAGAATCTTATTGATTTTCTCCCCCTCAAATCTCTCTTTAAATGCTTCACCCATTTTTTCAAATAATTGAATATCTAATTGGTGATTTAAGAAAGAATCTACCTTAAGCACATTTCCTTCCTTAATTTTCCCATCTTTTATAATACGCTCTTTTAATTCTTTCATTTCAACATATCCTTTCTAGCTTTCTAAGACTTTGCTTGGATGGTCTAACTCCATATTTTTTGGAAGAATTAGATTTAAGACAACTGCTGTTAAAAATACAACTGCTACACAATTTTCAGCAAATACATTTTTAATAATATCAGGGAAAATTGTAAAAATAGCTGGTACTTGGGTAAAACCTATTCCTATACTAAGTGACAAAGCAACAATCAGTAAATTTCTTTGGGTATACCCACAAGCTGAAATCATCTGAAGCCCACTTACCACAATAGAACCAAACATAATGAGGGTGCATCCTCCAAGAACAGGCTCTGGAAGTGTTGCCAAAAGTGCACCAAATGCTGGGAATAAGCCAGCCAATATCATAATAATGGCTCCCATTAATAAAGTAAAACGGTTAATCACTTTTGTCATAGCAACAAGCCCTACATTTTGACTAAATGAAGTAATTGCCATACATCCAAATAAAGCTGAGATAGAACTAATAAATCCATCACAAGCAATAGAACCTGAGATTTCCCTCTCAGTTGCTTCGCGTCCAAGTCCAGATTGTGCTAGTGCAGAAGTATCCCCTATTGTCTCAGTCGCTGACACTAGGAAAAT
>JARKVN010000004.1 GCA_029851645.1 Cellulosilyticum sp.
AGAGATTGATACTAAATATTTAAATAAATAAAAAACAGGGATAGTACCTTTGTACGGTATTATCCCTTATCTATAGATTGATCCTTAAATATTTTTATTCATTTTCACCCATTATGCTTTTTATATAAGAAATGATGTAGAAGAATTTAGATATGAAGATAATCATTCAAGTTGAAAAACTACCTATTTACAAACCATTTATAAATTACCTTCGGTGCTTAAAATTACTACCAAAACTTCAAACTAACCCGAAAGCACTCTAAATTTCACACTTATATCTACTTCATAGGTTTAATTTTTTCTTCTATATAATTTATTTCATCATTGGCTAGTTGATATTTTGCGTACAACTGCTTATCAATTTCAGTAATTGACTTACTCCAATCAATATCTGATGTATTTGTAAAATCTTGAAGGGGAACAAATTGGTACACATTTTGGTACACATTTTGGGATACTTTTAAGATACCTACCATAAATCTAAAAAACTTTCCACTCATATATTTTTGTAGGTTTTCAGCTTCACATTTTGTGTCAAATGAACCAATAGGGATTAGTGAATCTGTGCAAACAGATTTAGGGCATCCAACAAATGCTTTACCAAGTATGGCTACCGGTTTATCATCACTTAAAATACCAGCCCCTCCATTACCTTTAGAAGTAAAGACTTTATACTTATCGATTACATCTACATTCTTTGTAATATATTCACGCTTAGTATAACGTATTTTTTCATATGCACAACGAACTTCAACGGCCCCATCAAAGGGTTGTTCTGTTGAGATTTTATTTAATTCAGATTGTTTCCCTACTATTCCAAAAGCATTTCTACCAGATGTAATTTGTGTCATTGAAACAAATCCATTAGTATTTCTAACTTTATCTAAAATACTAACTAAACAATTCATTGAAATAATAATATCTAAGCCATCTTCAAATAACGGTCTGGAAGCTACATTTTTAGTATCACTATAGCATTCTGTAAAAATAACATCACCACTATAATTTTTGTCAAATAAATAATAATTAATTCCCCCCGCGATTTCAACACCTTTAAAAAGCATTTTATTGTCAGGGTAATTAAAAATCTTTACAAAATGTTTGTTATCTTTTATAAACTCTCTTAATTTAATAAAAGATTTATCTTGAGCATCTGCAGTAAACCATCTAGATGGAGTTATTAAAGATGTATAATCTGCTTCTAAATTAATAGTATTTTGTATAAAAATAGGGAACAATTGCTTTGATAGAGATGAATTTTCTCCGCTGTCACTAATATTCTCTTGATAAGGAGGATTGCCTACAACCGCATCAAACTTCATTTCTGTTATACCTTCTTTCTTCCAGTACCTTGGTTTTAAAACTCTGTCTTTAAACTGCTTTGGTTTATTTTTAAGCATATTTATAAGGTCTTTAAAGTAATGAGTATTAACTTGAACATTTTTATACCCAACCAATGTGCGTTTTGTAATTTGTTTTGCCATTGGTGTTTTACAAATTACAAAAATATTATTCTGTACTGTTTCATTCCATAATTTTTCTTGTAATTCAACAGTTAAATCCTTGTCTGGATATTTATCACACTTTGTACGATAGATACTGTATGTAACATATAAAGGGTACAATCCAGTCTTAGAATTTATCTCTAGTATCTGAGAGTTAACATTAGCAAGTGTATCATTGGTAACATTTCCTTGGTCTACAAAACGTGGCGTTTCTATTATAGTGTTATGCTCTATATCATAAAAATCATAACCTCCCAGACAGTCGCTCATATGCATATTCACAACTCGCCATGGTGTCAAAACTGTTTCTCTATCAGGATTTTTAAATCCAGCAAAAAGTTGTGTAATTGCTTTTATTCTTTCCGTAGGCTCTAGTTCATCTGCACCTTTTACCTTGTTACGAATACTTCTTCCAGCTACTACAAATATTTCTGGATCATAATACTTGATAAATTTTTTAAAAACCGATTTTGTTACACCTGCCGGCATAAATTCTATCCAAGATGCTGAATCAACAATTTTGTCATCTAAGAATTTTTCTAATGTAAAATCTTCGTCAATATCAATATCAGCACCATATATTAACAATGGCATACGAATAGAAATCGCTCGAAGAATAGAAATAGCATCATACTTTTGTTTTTTCTTTTCATTAATTTCTTTTAAACGTGCCTCTTCCTCAGGGGTACGATCTTTTTTAGACTTTTTAGCTATACGTTCTACTTCCTCATACTCTTCTTCTGTAAACCCTTGACTGTTGATATCAATTTCATTGCTCTTTGGAGCAGCTTTAGAAGACCCCACAATTCCTTTCAGTTTTTTAAATTCTTCCAACGCCATGCCATCTAGCTTAAGTAACTCATCATTATATAAGTTGTTATCATCAAAACCATTTCTAACAGCACGTTCAGCATAAGCTCGTTTTAATTGTTGTAGAAGTTTATTTGTATCATATTCTTTCATTTCTGTACCATCCACAGAAATAACAGGACAATAATTTAAAAATTCACCCATAATACGTTTATCTGTTTCAGAGGCCTTACCAGCCTTTGTAGAAAGAGCCACTGCCTCCGCCACCATTTTAAGAGTTCGATCTGGTGCAAAATCAAATACATAACACCTCTGTTTTATCATCCCATTTTTATTGCACGGTGATTGTACTCTGAAAATAGTTTGTAAATAATTAGCTGCAGAAGTAGAAAAAGAGCCTGATAGCATAAAAACAGCTGTCCATTCTGGAACAGTAACCCCTGTTGTTAATTTTCCACACGACAATGTGATAGTGTAACCATAATTACCAGCATTATCAATAGCTTGCCTAACTTTTTTTAATGCGTCATCTGTCTTTTCTTCTTCATCACCGTCACCTGCTACATTTACTATTTCAAATGCACCATTCCCGAAAACAGGATGCTTTTTCATTAACTTACTTAATGCTCTTGCTTCCTTTACACCAGGAACCATCCATAGTGAATGTTTAAATAAATCTCGATATTCTTCTGTGGAATAAGGGTATTGACTATTAAAATCAGATTTAGTAATTAAATCCAAGAAACTCTTCACATCATTTTCATGATAAAAATCTCCTATTTCACAGTTAGTAGGCATGGCAATACGATCTAATCGGATATCGCCTGTCCACACTCTGAAAAATTCTCTAAAGTTAAAAGCTTTATCTTCTAATTC
The DNA here is from genome assembly GCA_029851645.1 of Cellulosilyticum sp. Taxonomy (GTDB): domain Bacteria; phylum Bacillota; class Clostridia; order Lachnospirales; family Cellulosilyticaceae; genus Cellulosilyticum. Next base: position 3,192 of record JARKVN010000004.1, read on the forward strand.
TATATATCTTTTATTTGATATTATTTTACCAAGATCATAAGTATAAATGCGAAGTTCTGGTAGCTCGTCGTAAGGGTTGGAGTCCCCAAAGTGATTTTCGCCCCATTGCTTTTTATGTTGTTGCTCCATAACATAGTCCCACGTATATATATTATCTTCATAGTTACTTAATATATTGAATGGTGTTCCAGAAAGAGCTAGAAACTTTGTTTTTTCTTTTATAATGTTTTTAATTACATCTTCTCCTAGCGAAGTTGTTGTCCCTTCATGAGCTTCATCTACTACTACACAATCCCATTCTGTAGAAAATATAGCATCATTTTTATCGAATTTACCACCTACAGCTGATGAGCCTCTCAAGTCCTGGATGGATGCAAAGTAAACAAACTTGTTCCCGTTTTTTTCAAGTTCTTTTAATGTTACACCGTAGTTTTTAGATCCATATTCATAATCACTTCTATCAAAAAAAATATTTTTAAAATCTTTATACCAACCATCATCAACAACAGGTCTATGAGTAATGATGATGGTCTTTTTGAACTCTGATTTTTTTACTACTTCAAGAGCACATAATGTTTTGCCAAATCTCATTTTAGCGTTCCAAAGCATTTTAGTGCCACTCTTAAATTGTTTTAATGTTTGTTTGATAGCAGTTTCCTGTTCAGGCCTAAATATTATAGGAGAAAAATCGTTTGCAATATCAGTATGTGAAATATTTGAACGACTTTTTTTAACTGCATCTATTGCTTTAAGAACAGTTTCAAGATCTACTTGAAACCACTCTTTCCCTTTAATATCTTCAAACACTTTTTTCTTGAACCCAGAATTAGTTAATACACGATGAACATCGTGGTCACGAAATGCTTTTAAAACAGGTTTACCATCACTACTCTTAACTGTTTTCAAAGCGAGTTCAGTATGTAGTAATTGATAAGATATAGCTGCTGTTTTAGTGTACTGATCGATTCTTTTTTTTGCTGCTTGATTCAATACCCTGCAATTAGGTGCAAGAGTATCTATGTTGTTATCTGTTTTAATTGTTGCGTCGCCAATTTTTAGCAAACCTTTGTGAGTATCATCGTTTATTGTAAATACATAAATCAGCTTATATTCAAAAGATACTTCAAAACAATTATTCATTTGCATTCCCCTTTACTAATGATTTATAGGTAATACTGATATTAGATCGCCAATCTTTAATTTTACATATTTGCAATTTAGGTTGTATTGAATCTTCAGGATTTGAAAAACTAAAAAGTGTCATTTGCTTATATCTTTCTTCAACCCCCCCCAATGGTACAGTATACGAAACCCCATCCATTTGCCAGATGTTCCAAGATATGATGTATGAAATTAATTTTAGTTCGTCTATTGTTGGTTTACGATTAAATTTATACTTCATATTATCTATAAATGTATATAATATATTTTCTCTTGCCAACAGCAGATTGTCTCCTTGATATTCAAAGCCATAGATACTTTGAATAGCTCTGGTTGCCCACTTCATCCATTCTTTTTCATTAGATGTATTTTCATTCACAATGCGTAACTTTCTGTCCAATAAACCAATTCGCTCATTTACACTAATTATATCACCAGTTACTGTGTCATATCTACTAGCTAAATACGGTGCTTCGCCACACGCAATTTCTAATCGTCGAGCATCAACATATGTTTTCCACGTCTTTTTAGCATTGTTGGGGAAAATCACCTTATCCGTTGTTACTATCCATGATTTATTACTAGGTATATTAAATACATTTTCACGACCGAACCATTGCTCATCTATCAAGTTATTTTGTTTATTACATACCCATGAAGGCGTAAACACTTCCGCTTTGTCTCTAGTTCTATTAGTTTGATGCTCTTTAGCTTTTGCAACACGTGGCTGTATAACATTATTAAAGGCACCTTTTATTTGCTCAATTGTTATTGGACACTTTGCGTCATAATTATCCCCTAATTTCAAATAATCATTAGTTGCCCATATAATGTTTTTTCTAGTGGTTCTATCTTTTAGAAGATTTTCAAGTACAGGCTTCCCCAACTTAAGGATATCTTCTTCAATAATATCTACAATTGTCTTCGGTTCCATGATATCCATATCCTCTCTAGTTATTTTAAATCACTTTCTTATATAAATTTCTAAACTATCATCAACATCATACTTATTAAGATTACATACACTTTCTACACATTCAAGTAATACTTAACTATGGTGTTTTAAGAGTATAATTATTTCAACAAAAAACCTGCTTGTGCTATGGTTTAGAATTTTTATACAATATTACTTTTAAGTACTTAATTTGATTTTTCATCTTGACAATATCATTTATATTTACTTTCGTTTGCTCAAAATCTGTTAAAATATAAATAATGACTTTTACCTTAAATAAGCTATTGTGTACTAATTTCTGTTGCCATGTAACTTCTACAAGCATTGTAAAAATTGCTATGCGTTTTATGGTGAATATAATGAATATCCTTTTCGTGCGCTAATTCCCTCTTTCTTCTTACTTTCATTATATGCGATATTAAATATTATCGTAAAGTATTTTACTACTGTAGTGAGTATCTTTTCTTTTAGCTACTTCTCTTTTGAGTATTACCATTTTGATACTAAATAGTCAAAATAGCTTAAGCTTAGAATTAAAAATTGCTCTATTACCTGTATTTACTAAATTTTATTTACCTCTCCTTGCTAATAACTCATAATAGTATTAACAAGGGATACTTTTTTCATTTCCATGCCAGCTACTCCAATTGAATATATAGCCTCTCTCTAGTTTTGAGTGGAATTAACTCAATAAATATCCTACACAATTACTATACCACCTCAACTCCATCGGTACCTCAACATTATTCCTCACCTTCCCATCCATTACCTTCAAAAACTTCTCAGCTCCGCCACCAGTAAAAATCTTGTCATGAAGTACAGTCTTTCCAAACTTATTTTCTATATCTTTCATAATATCTCTACATACATGAATCGTATCAGCTAAATGTTCTTCTAAATTAAACTCACCTTTCTCCGTTCTAATAATAGGCTTATTAGTATTAAACTTCCTATCAATCTGTTCGATGCTAACCTCTACACCTTCTGATGCAATCTTTTCTTGCAATACCTTATAAATATCATATAGAGCAATATTAACTGTTCCATAATTACTAATTCTAAACTTTCCATCCCATTCAATAAGAAGAACATCTGTTGTTTTAAGACCAATATCAATAATAAGTGTTGTATTATCCTTATCAATATAAGGACTAAGTGGTCTAATTGAAGCATACCCTTCTGCCATTACTTTTACATCTACTATATTAACTGAGATTTCTTTTCCATTAACCACACCCTCAATAGTACCAAGTCCTCTCAATTTTTGAGTAAACTCTTCCTTTTTTGCTTTATAGATACTAATTGGAAGTCCGGTCCCTAAATTAATATAATGCGTCCCTGCTCCATATACTGCATTCACTGACCAAAGTATTTGATGCTCAATGTATTCCCTGTTTGTTTTGTCCACGTTAGTGAGAGTGGTCTGCCCTACTCCAAGTGCTAGTTTAGTCCCTCTACATTCAATAATATCTCCACTTATAAGAGCCGTATCCATTGAATAGACACTATTGGTATACGTTTTAATAATTTCACCCTTATTATCCATCCCTGCCACACAAATCGTGCTGTTACCCATATCAATTCCTATATTTTTCACGTTCTTTGCCATCTTGTCACTCCTGCTGTCTACTAAAATTCTTCTATTTCATCATATTGGTTATTGTTGAAGCTAATTGGTGCATTGTGGTGCATATTTACTTCCGTTTGAGTAAGACTTAATGCTTCACCGATGTGTGGTAGTGTGGTAAATGGATCTCTTTGCTTACCTACTGCATCACCTTGACTCAATATGTAAAAATCTAATGCCTTGTTAATCTCACCATTCAACGTTCTATAATTAATCTTTGCTAATTGTTCAAGTTGTTCTTTTAACTGAGTGCTTATGGATACACTAATTCTTTTTTGTTGCAATCTGCTTCCTCCTTAAAGACTAGTTGTGTAATACCTCTCCACTCGGATGGTACTTCTGTGATTTTAAGTTGTAGTTGCTGTATCTTTTCCTTAATGCTAGGTATATATTTTATAACACGCTCAATTGATTCTCTTGACCAGTCTGTAAAATCTGTACCATCAATAATAATACGTTTTTGTTTGGATGATTGTACTGATCCTTGAGGTTGTTCTGCTTCTTCCTCTTAATTTTCTTCTGCTGGCTCATTAGATGCTGCAACCCTAAGTGTTCTCTTATAAAAATTTTCAATTTCAGATACTACATATTCTTTAGCGATTAGGGATCTAATGATGTCACTTGCTCTTTTTGATGTTACATTTAAAAGGTCAGCAAAATATCTGTTAGATGCATAGCAACCTTTATCTTTATCAAGTGCTTTGATAATTGCTAAGATGAATTTTTCTTGAATAGAAAGTTTCTCATCCTTAAGAATTTCAATATCAATCCAAATTCCTTCTAAAGTGTTTGTAGTAGTATCTTGCATGCTTATGTCCTCCGTTGCTGTTGATTTATGTTAACAGTACACCTCATTTGTCATTACAAGTAAATACTTTTAATTACAAGTTATGATACTTTATTTATGACATGTCATTTTTATTTTTACTAACTTTGTGATATAATAACTATAATTACGTAAAAGGAGAATCATAGATAAGTATTAAACCAAAAAGAAATACCGACCGAAGAGTTCAAGCATCTTCATCTATTGATAAATATTTAATTGCCACCCTTAACGAACTGTCAATTGAAACTAGAATACCGAAGTCTAAATTGTATGATGAGGCTCTTGAATTACTTTTTCAAAAATATAATAAAGCGATAGTAACAGATACCACCGAAAAATAATCGGTGGTTTTTTATTGCAAACAGCACTTTACAAGAAAACTAACTAGCAATATCCTGTGAATTTAGGTATTCACTAAGCGCATTAAAAGCTACTGTATTTTTTCTAAGTTGTAGTGTTTTCAACAAATTGCCCATAATTAATTCATGATGTAGTTTTGCGCCAAAACTATACTTTATTTCTTGTGGGCTTTGAAATTGGTATTTACTAAAGTCCCTATATATAAATGGTAACAAGATGGTTAGTGTATAGGTAACCCCTACCAAATGGGCATACTTTTCTATCCCAACTTTACTTCTTACCATATATTTGCCAAATGACCAAAAGGTTTTTTGTTGATAGAACATGACTTCTATGGGCCAACGCATTTTATAGACACTAAATACATTGGAGAGTTTGGGTTTATTTTCTAAGTTAAGTCCTTGAGGCTCTATTACTGTAAAACTTCTTATAGCATCTAATGGAAGTGTACTCATGTAAAGGCGAACAGATGAAAAAGAAGTTGTATTCGTCGTTGTATAAGTTGCATAGACAATCCTTTCTGTAAGGTTTGTCAAACATGGTAGGGTCGACTGTAGGAGATTATTAGTGGAGCCTTCAACACGATAACTCAGCTTTCTGTAGTCTAGTTTATCACCTCTTTTACGTGGCCTACCTTTCTTGCCAGTTGGAAGAGGAGGTAATTCATAAGTAGCAGTATCTACTCTTACAGCCCCTATAAGTTCAACAAAATCAAAAGCAAGAATACGTGATAAAAATGGCTTTTTTGTATACCATGCATCACATAAGACAATCACTTGATAATCTTTAAGTTGTGGGGCTATTTCTTCTATAAGTTCAGCAGCTAGTTCAAGCTTAGTTTTTGACTTATCGTATAACTTGCAATGGATAGGAATGTTAACCTATTTGATACAGCCATTAACAAGTAGAGGTAACCCCATAGCCAAAGAGACAAAACAATGTCCATTTTTATAAGGTGTTCCACTATGATCGGCGTGATCAAATTGCGTACCACAACACTCAAATTTCCTCCCAAACTTAGGCTGCAAAGTATCATCAACAATAAGATAGATGGTTATTTTTTCTTTAATATGTGGTTGAATAAGAGTCAGTGCCTTAGAAACAGTACAGAGATCCATCTTAGAAAGATCTAGACTATCATCTGCTAAAAAGTAGTAAAAACGATTCAGGCATCCTTCAAAGTACTTCTTTATAAACTTTTCATAGATGAACTTAATAGAACGTACATCTTGAACAGAAAGGATAGCGTAGATAAAAATGATAAACTTTTGAAAACTGCGCTTATAAAAAAGTGGCTGATAGATATCAAGATATTCATTTAATGTTTTAAATAATGATTTAGTGTAAATACTATGCATATGATCAAGTCCTTTTCTGTATGATTGTGTGAGATAAACATAGTATTTACAGAAATAAGTGACTTGGTCATTTGTATTTTATGGAACTTAGAACTTAATTACTTGTAAAGTGGTGTATATTATTTTATTCACTAATTGTCAATAAAATTTTAGAAATTTGTCGAATTGTATTATCTAGAAACTATTAAGGAGTGACTCACATTGAATAAAGAAAATCTATCAGATACAAACAATATAGGCACTATGATTAGAGTACTTTGCGCTGAACGTAACATAACAGTAGTAGAACTTGAACGCAAATGTAATTTAGGGAATGGAAGTATTAAGCGCTGGGAAAATGGATCAAGTCCTAGTTTAAAAGCTGTTTCACAAATTGCAGACTACTTTGATGTGAGTATTGATTATTTAGCTGGTCGTACTCCTCAGCGTGATAAGTTTGAAGAATGGAATAAAAAATACAATGTAAAGCGCTTGGCTGAAGAAGCTAAACTTTTTGATACTCTCGGTTCTATTAAAAAAGTCTTTTCTGATGTTGAACTTATTAGCCTTACAGACAATGATATTGCATTATTAAGAGCATATGTGGAACTACTAAAAAAAACGAAATCAAAATAGCACTTTTGAATATACACAAATTTTTACCAGTGGACTTACTGTTGACATTTAGACAGTAAGTCCATTATTCTATTCACGAAAAGCAAAATCATCAAAAGGGAAGTGACTTATGACATCAATTCGTAAAAGAACCTACAAAAATGCCAAAGGCGAAGAGGTTGTGCGATGGCGTGTACAAGAAGTAATTAATGGTAAGGTGGTTGAATTTACCTCCGTTGATAAAAATAAAGCTCTTGATAAACTACGTCATTATCGAAATGAACTTGAGCTTTATGGCAATGTTATTACTAAGAGTGGCTATACTTTAGCTGAATGGACAGAAAAGCATTTATTCACTAATAAACTACCTCAAGTATCTTCGGGTACTTTTCAAATGTATAAAGGCTTATTTGATAACTATATACTAGGGACTAAACTAGGTAAAATGCCACTGACAGATATTAAAAAGATTAACATACAGGAATTTTTAAATACCCATACTGAGCTTGCTCATTCCACTCTAAGAAAAATATATCTTCTTATTTCACAGACTTTTGATAGTGCAGTAGATAATGAATTAGTCCGTATAAATCCTTGTAAAGGCGTAGTTGTGCCAAATAAAAACAAAGAAACAAAATCTATACAAGTATTTACCTTAGAAGATCAACGTAATTATATGCTTGCTCTAGAGGATGAAAAACATCGACCATTTTTTATGACTGCTCTTTTTACTGGTCTTAGACAAGGAGAACTTATCGCCTTGAAATGGAAAAATGTGAACATAGAAGAAAAAATAATTTATGTAAGAGAAAGCATCCGTAAAACTAAAGTTTATAAGCCTAACGGTAGTTCTGAAAATATGTTTGTAACAAAGCCACCTAAAACAAAAGCTGGTATTCGTTCTGTACCTATACCTAATTCTTTAATTCCAATTCTTGTTACTATAAGACCTACTGGTACTATTGATGATATAGGGGATGAATATGTTTTTAAAACAAAAACAGGTAACCCTCATACTGCACGCAACATTATTAAGTACCATGAAAGAATTTGTAGGAAAGCAAAAATAAATCCTGTGGTCATTAAAGACAAGAAAGGTAATGAAAAGATTATTTATCAAGGAATCAATTTCCATGCTCTTAGACATACTTATGCAACTCGCATGTTAGAGGCAGGTGAAGCTGCTAAAACTGTTCAGGTTCTGTTGGGTCACAAGGATATACAAACAACCTTAAATATTTACACCCATGTTTTAGAAGAAACAAAAAAGGCATCTGCCGATAAACAGGATGCCCTCTTCGTGGAATTAATGAAGTAATTGCCGTTACCTCATTAGCCAATTTTGTTACTAACTATTTTATGCCTAAGTTTTTTATCAAAAAACATCTAAAACTATATAGAAAATCTCTTGTTTTATAAAAAACTTTTTAAAACAAAAGCAAGGTCAATCCATTGAATATCAATGGAAAGCCTTGTTTTTACTTAATGAGCCATCTGGGACTCGAACCCAGGACCCTCAGATTAAGAGTCTGATGCTCTACCAACTAAGCTAATGACCCAAACTAGCCTTGGAAATTTTTTCTTTTCTCTTGACTACAAAGTTTATTATAGACATTTTCTTAATACTTGTCAACTTATTTTTTAATTTTATTCTATCAAATACAGATTATAGTATAAACAAAAACCAGTAGGCTTTTGTACTCACTACTGGTTTTCTCAATTTCTTTCTAATCTTTATAGAACTCAACTTATTTTATTTCTTACTTAATGTTTTTTTCGCATGTTTATGTGTTAAATCGTACCAAATAGGACTTGCAATAAAGATTGAAGAGTACGTACCTGCTGCCACACCTATAATGAGTGGAAAGGCAAATTCTTTTACTGTACTTGTTCCTATGAAGAATAATAATACAACAATAACAATGGTTGTAAATGACGTACTTACTGAACGTCCTATTGTTTGACTAATACTATTATCTACTAAATCTAATGGTACAACTTGATGCTCTTTAAGTCCTCTTTTTACTTTATTCTCACGAATACGATCAAATACAATAATGGTATCATTAATAGAATATCCTACAATCGTAAGAATCGCTGCAATAAAGGAGTTATTAAGTGGTACACGGAATATAGCATAAACTGCTAGCATCACACATACATCATGCAGTAAGGCAATTATTGCACTCATCCCAAACTTATAATCTTTAAATCTAAAGCTAATGTAAATCAGAATTAATATTGTTCCTACAAAAACCGCTTTTACTGCTCCTAACTTAATATCTTGACTAATAGTTGGTGAGAAATCTGTATCATATTGTAAGTCTGTCTCTGTTAAATTATATTTCTCCTTAAGCGCTGTAAATAGACTTTGTCTAGCCTCAGTACTTGTATGAGGCATTGAAATAATCACACTTGTTGTTCCAGAAGAAGTAACACGAATATTTTCATTGCCTGTTACTTCTTTTGCAATCACTTCTATTTCACTTTTAAGTGTATTAGAAAAAGCTTGTTTCACATCAACTTGAAGTCGAGAACCCCCTGTAAATTCAATATCTTGATTAAAAGCGCCCTTTCCATTAACACCATTTATAATCATAAAAAGTAGCCCTAATACAATGACGCAAATAGAGACTGCATAATATTTTTTTCTAGATTCAATAACTTTCATTGTCTAGGCCTCCTTTCCCATTTTCTTAAGAATGGCATATTGAGTAGGCTTTTTAATATTCATCCCTACAAATGCTTTCAGTACAATACGTGTAATGACTAATGCAGTAAACATAGAAACCATAATACCAACGATTAAAGTGGTCGCAAAACTCTTAATAAGCCCTGTCCCAAAGAAGTAAAGGACACCTGCTGCAATAAGTGTTGTGACGTTTCCATCAATAATTGCTCCAAATGCTTTGTTAAATCCAGAGTCTACTGCAAGGCGTACACTTTTACCAAGTTGTAATTCTTCTTTAATACGTGCAAAAATAATAACATTTGCATCTACTGCCATCCCTATTGAAAGTAAAATACCTGCAATACCTGGTAAGGTTAAAGTAGCATTCATCATTGTTAACACTAAAATCATAAGTGCTACATAGAGTACTAATGCAATATCTGCAGCAACTCCACATATACGATACATAGCTACCATAAATACCATAATCACAATAAATCCAATCACACCTGCCATTAAGCTTGTATTTAGTGCATCCATTCCTAATTTAGCACCTACAGCTTCTGCACTAATTGCTTCTAGTGTAAATGGTAAGGAACCTGCATTAATACCATCTGCTAACTCTTTTGCAGATTCTAACGTAAAGTTACCAGAAATCATTCCTTTACCATCTGTGATGTGCGCACTTAATGTTGGAAAGCTTAATAGCATATCATCTAGATAAATAAAAATATTCTCTCCTTGATGTGCTGCTGTATACTCATCAAAGATTTTTGTTCCTTCTGCATCCATTTGAATATCAACAATATATTCACCTGTTTGTGTGTTTTGAGCAGCTCTTGCACTTTCAATATTTTTTCCTGTTAAAATTGGTTCTATTTCTTGGCCTTCCATTAAAATGGGTTGATCATAGAAATAAAGCATTCCTGCTGCCCCAATTTCATTAATCGCTGTTTGTGGGTCTTCAACCCCTGGAATATCTACTCTTAAACGTTTAGTTCCTTCAATAGAAACTTCTGCTTCTGTGTATCCTTTAGCATCTAAACGTTTTTGAATTAAGGCTTGAGCCCCTTGCATCGCTACATCAAGTTCTTCACCAGATAAATCATCTTCTATCTTTGGCTCATAAACGATATTAACTCCACCTTGAAGGTCAAGACCTAGTTTAATTTTATTACGCTCAAAAAAGCCTTCTTTTTTTGGTTCTTCTTGTTCTACTGGCTCTGACTCATCATTATTTTCTAAAGAAGTCGTGTCATCTGCTCCTTCAGTTGTTTCATCAGGCACTACATTTTCTGAAGACTCAGCCTCGCCTTCTTGCTCAACTTTCTCGTCTGCTTCTTCTATATTTTCAGTTACACCTTCCGTTGTTTCTGCCTCTTCTGTAGCAACTTCTTCCTTCGTGGATTCTTCTGCCACTTGTTCTTCGACTTTAGCATTTTCTGCTACTTCAGTTGACTGACCTTGTCCAACACTTTGGACGGCCACATAAACTAGTCCGCAAAATCCTGCAATGACAACAAGCAAAAGAATCAGCGTCAGTATACTCTTCAGCTTTTTATCCTTAACTTTCATTCCTTCTCCTCCTTAGTACTTCATATGACACTATTTTGATTATATAATCTGGTTAAAATATAGTCAATTAAAATGAACTGCTTAAAAAATAATAATAGAGAAAGTTTCCCTTTGCTTTAAGGAAAAACTCTCTCTATCCAAATAACTTTTTATTTTATTCAGCTAGCTCAGCCTTTAATCCAATAGCACATTCTAAACGCTTCTTCTGAAGCTCACATCCAATCTCATAAACATGATGAATATCTCCATGGAAATTATAGGAATTGGCTGCACATCCCCCACTACAATAGAATTTTGCCCAGCAAGATTGACATTCATCTTTGCTATAGACATTACATTTTTCAAATTTACAACGCATTTCTTGGTTTTGTACACCTTCAAACACAGTACCCATTTTAAATTCATCTATTCCAACAAATTGGTGACAAGGGAATAAATCTCCTTCTGGTGTAACAGCTAAGTACTCTGTTCCTGAACCACATCCTGCTAGACGTTTGTGAATACATGGACCACCTTCAAGGTCAATCATAAAATGGAAGAAGTTAAAACCTTCCCCTTTTCTTGTTTTTTCTAGCATATATTTCGCTAATTTTTCGTATTCATTACAAAGTGGCGCAATATCTTCAGGCTTAATGGCATAATCCATTTCATTTGGTGCCACAACAGGTTCTACAGAAACTTCATTAAACCCCTGGTCATTCACATGCTTAACATCTTCCATAAAGTCTATGTTATGATGTGTAAAGGTTCCACGAATGTAGTATTGTTTATTCCCTCTTTTTTCAACTAGACGTTTAAATTTAGGTAAAATCACATCATAACTACTTTTTCCATTGATTGTTGGTCTCATGAAATCATTCACTTCTTTACGACCATCTAAACTTAAAACAACGTTGTACATATTTTCATTTAAATAATCAATGATTTCATCATTTAAAAGAACACCATTAGTCGTCATTGTAAATCTAAAGTTTTTACCAGTTTCTTTTTCACGTGTTTTGGCATACTCTACAGTTCCCTTTACAACTTCCCAGTTCATAAGTGGTTCGCCACCAAAGAAATCTACCTCAATATTTTTACGGTGTTTAGAGTTTTCAATAATGAAATCTATTGCTTTTTTTGCTACATCAAGACTCATCATTCCTCTATGTCCATGGTACTCCCCTTCACCTGCAAAGCAGTATTTACATTTTAAGTTACAATCATGCGCAACATGTAAACAAATGGCTTTAACGACTGGTTCTCTTTTTAAGAAAGCTGGCACCAAAGTTTCATATTGGTCAGCGGTGTACATCATCCCATTTTCTTTAAGTGTCATTAACTCCTCATAAGCTTCTTCAACTTCTGTTTTACCATATTGGCCTTCATATTGAGCGATAACTTCGTCTTTTGATAATTCTCCTGCATCTTCTACAATGGCATAAGTCACTTCATCTACTAAATGAATACTTCCACTATGTATATCCATAACAATATTAGAGTTTTCAAATTTAAATTTATGAATCATAACATCTCCCTTTTCATCTTGTTTCTTTGAGTATCTATTATTAATTTCTACTCCAGCAAAATTAATCCAACTAATAAAAGCAGCGACACAAGGGTCACTGCTGCATTACGAAATTATTTTTCGCAAGCTTGGTTTCCTACAGTACAAGATGTTTTACATGCAGATTGGCAAGAAGTTTGGCATTCTCCACATCCACCTTTTTTAGCGCTGTTAGGTAAGTTTTTTGTGTTTAAAGTTTTAATATGTTTCATAGTATATCTCTCCTCTCCTCACAAATCCAAATCATTATACCATAGTTTATCAATATTGAATAGTATAAATTTATGTCACACTTCTTTAAATCATCTTTTCTCTCGGTGACAATTAACAGAAATGATCCCTGCGACTGTACTTGTCATCAGTACAACAAAGGCAATAAAAAAAAGTATACCAGGTGCCACATGATTTAATTTTTCTATAAGCGTTCCTAACACTAAGAAAATCACAAAGTAAAGAGAGCCACCAACAGCACCCCATTTGTAGCCATTTCGATCCTCTACTTTGGCTGTATCAAAACCTGCCAAAAAAGATGACATCATAATACCTAGCATTACTATTATACGCTCAAACTGCTCACCAACTTGGGTATATGTAAGTAGAATAGATGAAAATAATACAAAAATAGCTGTTACGACATAAGCCATAATATTGGCTTTAAAGAGCGTTAACACAGCAAAGGGTATATCAATTTCAGATTTTGCTTTATGTTTGCTCATGGATCTTCCTCCTTTTTAATGAACTACTAATATTTTACGTACAACTTCTAATAAGTATGATAAAATAATGATAGAAAGGGGGCAATCTATGAAATCTATTGACTTACATGTTCATTCTACAGCTTCAGATGGTACCCTAACACCTAGTGAAGTTGCTTTATATGCTCACTCAAAAGGTTTAAGTGCCATTGCACTTACCGATCATGACACAGTAGATGGCATTGACGAGTGCCAATCTAAAGGAAAAGAAGTGGGTGTTACTGTCATACCTGGTATTGAATTTTCTGCCGATTTCTATGGTAAGGAACTTCATATTTTAGGTTATTATATCAATCACCATGATAAAGTATTAAAAGAAAAACTAGAAGGTTTAATCGCTGCTAGAGACCAGCGCAATCACGAAATGCTCAAGAAATTGGAAGCTCTTGGAATGCCAATGACCATGGATGACTTACTCGAAGATGTTCCTTTGGGTACAGTTTTAACAAGAGCACATTTCGCTAAGGCTATGCTAAAAAAAGGTTATATTAAAGATAGAAATGAAGCTTTTACTCATTATATTGGTGGCGGAAAGCCTGCCTTTGTACCCAAACAGCGATTTATGGTTAAAGAGTGTATTGACCTCATTCATAAAGCTGGTGGCTTGGCTGTTCTAGCACATCCTCTTCTTTATGGCTATGATCAAAAAGATATTACCCAAGTCTTACGCGGTTTAAAAAATGAAGGGTTAGATGGTGCAGAATGCATCTACTCAACACATACAAAAGAAGATACAGCACACCTACTTCAAGTCTGCTCAAATCTTAAGCTTCTTCCAACTGGGGGTAGTGATTTTCATGGTCAAAACAAACCTCTTATTGATTTAGGAACTGGTTATGGAGAGCTTTCTATTCCTTTTGACCTTCTAGAAGCCATGCAGAAACATTTAGGACTATACTTTTCTTCCTATTTCCATTATGATAAAACAGAACGCTAAGACAAAAGGAGAATAAGATGAGTATATTAAATGTCAAAAATGTTACCCATGGCTTCGGTTCACGAGGCATTCTTGAAAATGTTTCCTTTCGTTTACTAAAAGGAGAACACGTTGCTTTAGTTGGTGCAAATGGAGAGGGAAAATCTACCTTTTTAAATATTATTACAGGAAAACTCATGCCAGATGAAGGAAAAATTGAATGGTCAAATCGTGTAACTGTAGGTTACTTAGATCAGCATGCAGTCCTTGAGCCTGGTACAACCATTCGAGACAACCTAAGACTTGCTTTTAATCATCTTTTCGAGCTTGAAAAAGAAATGCTTACACTCTATGAAAAAGTAGGGGATGCTCCTGAAAATGAAATGGATAAAATGATGGAAGATGCAGCTGAAATTCAAAATATTTTAGATAGTAGTTCCTTCTATACTTTAGATGCTAAAATTGATGAAGTTGCTCAAGGTCTAGGCCTTATGGATATTGGGCTTGAACGCCTTGTTAATGAGCTAAGTGGTGGTCAAAGAACAAAGGTCCTACTTACTAAACTTTTACTTCAAAATCCAAGTATTCTTATCCTTGATGAGCCTACAAACTACTTAGATGAAAATCATATTGAATGGTTAAAACGTTATCTTCAAAATTATGAGAATGCCTTTATCCTTGTATCTCATGATATTCCATTCTTAAATGATGTCTGTAATCTCATTTATCATGTAGAAAACTGTGAGCTAACTCGTTATGTTGGAAATTATGATGAGTTTAAACGTGTTTATGAACTCAAAAAACGACAACAAGAACAAGCCTTTGAACGTCAACAAAAAGAAATCGAAAAGCTTGAAGACTTTATTGCCCGTAATAAAGCACGTGTGGCAACAACAGGTATGGCACGTAGCCGCCAAAAACAACTAGACAAAATGGATCGTATTGAAAAAGTTCATGAAAAACCCAAACCTATCTTCAACTTTAAACCTTATAAAGCACCTAGCCGTTTCTTAATTGAAGCAGAAGACTTAGTGATTGGTTACACAGAAGCTCTTACAAGTCCTCTTACTTTCAAATTAGAAAGAGGTCAAAAAGTTGCCATTTGCGGTGTTAACGGTTTAGGAAAATCGACATTACTTAAAACACTTCTTGGCATCATTCCACCTATTTCAGGAAAGGTAGAATTTGGTGAAAACGTTAAATATGGTTACTTTCAACAAGAAGATACTAGAGATAATAAAAACACAGCTTTAGAAGAAATTTGGGAGCTTTATCCTTCTATGACTAATCATGAAGTACGTACAGCTCTTGCTAAATGTGGTTTAACAACAGATCATATTACAAGTCCTATGAAAGTTCTTTCAGGGGGAGAAAATGCTAAAGTACGTTTATGTAAAATCTTACTGGAAGAACAAAATCTCCTGATTCTAGATGAGCCTACTAATCACTTAGATCCAGAAGCAAAAGATGAGCTTGAAAAAGCCATTCGTGAATTTAAAGGAACCGTTGTACTTGTTTGCCACGAACCTTACTTCTATGAAAGTTTTGTAACAGATGTTTGGAATGTAGAAGATTGGACAACCAAGATTATTTAAGCTAAAAAAGGTATAACCTTAATCATAGGTTATACCTTTTTTAGCTTTATTTCACTCTTTTAATCATCATTAAAGCTTGATAGTCATCTACTTCAAGTTCATCTTGAACAGCTTCTGGTTCAATATAGAAAACCCCTTTACCGTCTGGTTCATAACCACGCTCTGCAAGTAAGTTCTGTGCTGTTTCATAGGTTTCTGCTAATCCAACACCAATTCCGCAGTATTGACTACGCCTAGCTGCCTTCTTTTCTAGTTGATCCATTAAGTAAGTTGCTAGTCCCCTATTTTTATAATCTTCTAAGATTTGCATGCCTTTAATTTCAGGAATCCCTAATTCTTCAAAGTCCTCGTAACTACTCTTCCAGTCCAGCTTACCAAAGCCTGCAATTTGCCCTTCACAATAAATGGCAACATATTCACACTGCCCCTTTGCGGTTTCCTCTATATAGGATTTATAAATAGATTGAATGCCAGCTGGTTTTGCCATAAGTAAATCTAGCTTTTCAGCATCTTCCTCATTCATCTCTCTAACTATAAGATCCTCGTCTACGTCCATTCGCTTCCTCCTAAAATCTATCTACTTTTTTATACTATTCTAACTGATTCCAATAAATTTTTCAATAACATGTGCCACACCATCTGACTCATTATCATCAGTAATATAATCTGCAGCATTCTTAACCTCTTCAAAAGCATTGCCCATGGCTACACCTAGCCCTGCAAACTCAATCATATCTAAGTCATTCCCTGCATCACCAATACAAATCACTTCTTCTTGTTTAATCCCTAAATACTCTGAAAGTGCTTTTACCCCTGCACCTTTGCTAGAAGCCTTGTTTAAAAACTCAAGAAAATAAGGCGCACTTCTTACAATTGTAAATGCCTCATAGGTAGATGCTGGTATTTTTTTAATAGCCTCCTCTAAAACTGGCTCTGGGTCAATAAACATAACTTTAATAACATCTTCATTGTCATCAATTGCATCAAAGTCTACCTCATACACCTCAATCCCATTAATTCTACCTTCTAGCTTAGTATATTCATTCATTATTGGCGTAATACACCCCTGCCTTGTAAAAGCGTGAATATGAACACCAATTTTTTTTGAAAAAGTATGTAAAACTTTAAGGTCTTTTCCTTTTAAAATATTTTTAGAAATGATATCTCTTGTTTTAACATTTTGAACAACACTTCCATTAAAACTCATCACATAATCATTTTCTGATACTAACTGAAGCTCTTCTAAATAACGTTCAAGCCCTTGAATAGGTCTTCCTGATGCAAGTACGACTTTAACGCCTTTGTCTATGGCTCCTTTAATAGCATCTTTTGTTCTATCTGAAATAGTTTTATCTTCTCTAAGTAGCGTTCCATCCATATCTATTGCAACCAATTTATACATACATATCCTCCCTATTAAACTTAATCCTCTTTATTTCATTTTCCATTATAGCAGTTTTTTCGCCATTTTCGTAGCATAAACTTTCTCCCCTTCTCTAAGAAAGAAAAAATTGTATAAAATATGAAAATTAATAAGCACCCTATAATAAGGATGCTTAAATATAAATAGGATTTAATCTTTATTATCTCTGTGTATTAAAACTCAGCTGACCCTGTAGTTCTTGGGAATGGAATAACATCTCTGATATTAGTCATACCTGTTAGGTACATCACTAATCTTTCAAATCCTAAACCAAATCCAGCGTGACGTGTCCCACCAAATCTTCTAAGGTCAAGATACCACCAGTAGTCTTCTTCATTAAGACCAAGTTCAGCCATTCGCTCAACTAATACGTCAAGTCTTTCTTCTCTTTGACTACCACCAATAAGTTCACCAATACCTGGTACTAAAAGGTCCATAGCAGCAACTGTTTTTTGATCTTCATTAAGCCTCATATAGAAAGCTTTAATTTCTTTTGGATAATCTGTTACAAATACTGGCTTCTTAAAGTGCTCTTCTGTTAAATAGCGCTCGTGCTCTGTTTGAAGGTCACATCCCCAAAATACTGGATATTCAAATTTCTTGCCACATGATTCAAGAATTTTAACTGCTTCTGTATAAGTTACACGGCCAAAGTCAGAGTTTACTACATGATTTAAGCGGTCTAAAATACCTTTATCTATAAATTGATTAAAGAAGTTCATTTCTTCAGGTGCATTTTCTAATACATAACGAATCACGTATTTAACCATGTCTTCTGCTAAGCACATATCATCTTGCAAGTCAGCAAAAGCAATTTCTGGCTCAATCATCCAAAACTCTGCTGCATGACGAGGTGTATTAGAGTTTTCAGCTCTAAAAGTAGGACCAAATGTATAAACATCTCTAAATGCCATGGCATAAGTTTCTGCTGAAAGCTGCCCTGATACTGTTAAATTTGCCATTTTACCAAAGAAATCTTCCTTGAAGTTCACTTCACCCTCTTCAGTCTTTGGTGGATTGGCAGGGTCTAGTGTCGTTACTCTAAACATTTCTCCTGCCCCTTCACAATCACTTGCTGTAATAAGTGGTGTATGCACATAAACAAAGCTTCGATCTTGGAAAAATTTATGGATTGCATATGCCGCTAAAGAACGTACTCTGAATACGGCACCAAATGTATTGGTACGTGGTCTAAGGTAAGCGATTTGTCTTAAAAACTCAAAAGAGTGTCTTTTCTTTTGTAGTGGATAATCTGCTGGTGACTCCCCTTCTACCTCAATCTTAGTTGCTTTAAGCTCAAAAGGTTGCTTTTGATTAGGCGTTAACACAAGGTTACCTGTTACAATAATAGCTGCACCTACTCCTAATTTCGCAACTTCTTTAAAGTTATCTAAGTGATCTTCAAATACAATTTGCATAGATTTGAAGAAAGTTCCGTCATTTAATTCAATAAACCCAAACGTTTTAGAATCTCTAACTGTTCTTACCCATCCTGCTACCGTATAAGTTTCTTCTTTTTGCAATGCTTTGTCTAAATAAAGTGATCTGATTGATATTGTTTGCATCTTTATTTCCTCCTTCATAAAACTTATCATATACTTTACTAATACTCTATCATATTAGTCTCTCTAAAAATGATGACTGCATTAAATATAAAAAAACTCCGTCCCAATAAAGGGACGAAGTTCATCTCCGCGTTACCACCCTAGTTAATTACAAACCTGTAATTCACCTCTTACTAGATATATCGGTCTAAACCCGGCTAAGCCTACTAACATACTACTTTCGGTTAGCAACTCCAAGATGTTCTTCACCTATTGCTTCTTGCCAGATTTCCACCCACACCAGCTCTCTAAAAAGATACACAATGGCTACTCTTCTTTTCATCGTTTGTAACTATTATTTGTTAACATTATAGAAACTCTAAGTCAGTTTGTCAAGCCATTACTCTAACTTAGTTTATCTTGTCATTTCATACATACACACACCAGCTGCTATGGAGGCATTTAATGACTCAGCACCACCTGGCATAGGAATGATCATTGTAAAATCCGTTTTTGAAAGTAGACAATCTGAAACCCCATTTCCTTCGTTACCAATGGCAAGTACCATGCGCTTTTCAAAAGTTATCTCTTGTATAGGCTGAGCATCCTTAGTTAAGGCCGTTGTATATAAAGTCACCTGAGCTTTCTTTAGAAACGCTATTACCTCTTCTATAGAATAATCTGTAATAACTGGCACATAAAAAAGTGAACTCATCGTTGAACGCACCACTTTAGGACTGTATAAGTCTACTGAACCTTTGGTAATAAAAACCCCTTTAAAATTAAAAGCATGGGCAGTACGAATAATCGTTCCTAAATTACCAGGGTCCTGTAAATTTTCTAGTAATAAATAGGCACCATCTTCTATTTGAATCGTCTCAAGCATCATTTCTGGCATTTTTACAAGAGCTAACATACCTTGAGGCGTTTGGGTATCACTGATACTTTTAAAAATTTCTTCTGTGACAACTATTACCTCATGTACATTAAGCTGTTCATAAGTACTTTCTTCTATTTGCTCACTTACTAATACCTTTTCTAATTGTATTGTTTTAGGAATTTCTTGTACTGCTCTTATTCCCTCTACTACAAAGAGCTTATTTTTCTTTCGAGCAGATTTCTTTTTCTGCAATTCTCTAACCAGTTTGATGACAGGGTTTTGCATACTATTAATACTTTTTTTATTCATGTCTTTTAGCTTCCAATTCTTGAATCGATTTATTATGTCCTACAACAACTAATAGGTCGCCTTCTTGAAGCACGTAGTTTGGCCCTGGTGACACATTAATTTCTCCACCACATTCTACCGCAATGATATTAATAGCATATTTTGCACGAATATCAAGTTCACTAATAGAGTGACCACTCCATTCTTTTAAGATAGCCATCTCCATAATGCTATAATCACGTGAAAGCTGAATATAGTCAATAATATTTCCTGCAATCAGATTGTTTGCTAAACGTTTCCCCATATCATGTTCTGGAGAAATAATACGATCTGCACCTAATTTTTCTAATACTCGTTTATGAGCATCTGTACTTGCTTTAGCAACCACATAAGGAAGCCCCAATTCTTTTAATAATAAAGTTGCCATAATACTAGACTGCATATCTTTTCCTATAGCAACAATAGCAACATCAAAATTACGAATCCCTAATTCTTTTAAGGTATCCATATCGGTTACATCTGCTTGAATGGCTTGGGTTACCACAGCTGAAATATCTTGTACCTTTTCTTCTGATTGATCCACTGCCATTACTTCATAACCAGCTTCTGCTAGTGTGGATGCTAAACTACTTCCAAATCTACCAAGCCCAAATATCACAAATTGTTTTGCTCTCACAATAATCCTCCTTCATTATCCAACCATAACTTTTTCTTCTGGATACTGGATATTTCCTTTGCTATTTTCTTTATTTCCTTGTCTTACCATTAATGCAACTGCCGTTGTAATTACCCCAAGTCGTCCAATAAACATAACAATAATAATCAGCAATTTACCTATAGAACTTAAAAATGGTGTAATTCCTAAAGTCGTCCCTACTGTTGCAAAAGCAGAAACTGTTTCAAATAAGATTTCCATAAATGTAAATTCTTCTGTTAAGCTTAAACACCCTACAGATACAATGACCACACTAATAGCAATCATAACAATTGTTAGCGATCTTGTAATCGTATTAAAAGAGATTTTTCTTTTAAAGATTACAGTTTGGTTATTCCCTTTAATAGTACTGATAGCACAAAGTACTAGTACGCCTATTGTTACCGTTTTAATCCCACCTGCTGTTCCGGCTGGTGAACCTCCAATCATCATAAGCAGTATGGTAAACAATTTAGACGTATCTGTTAGTTCTGCCAAGTTAACTGTATTAAACCCAGCAGTACGAGGTGAAACAGATTGAAAGAGCGCTGCATAAATCTTTTCTTTAAGCGTCAGCGGTCCTAGTGTTCCTGGGTTCGCAAATTCTAATACTAAAATTACAATAAACCCCAATAATAGTAAAACTGCAGTAATGACATAAACAAGTTTAGTATGCAGACAGAGTTTATTGATCGTTTGCCTCCAAGTGTAATTCTTAGGGGCTTTTATTTTACGCTCTATAGCCTTATAGGTATCTAGCCATACACTAAAACCAAGCCCTCCAATAACAATTAGTGCCATAATCACAAAATTAACTATGGTATTTCCTACATAAGGTGTTAAACTACTATCCCCAATAATATCAAAACCTGCATTACAAAAAGCTGATATAGCATGAAAAATACTATACCAAATGCCTTTACCTACTCCATACTCTGGTACAAAAATGAAAGCTAATAACAGTGCGCCTACACCTTCTACTATCAGGGTTCCTTTAACAACCATTTTTGTAAATCTAACAACCCCAGCTGTTGTCTTAAAGTTCAATGCTTCTTGCATCACCATTCTATTTTTTAGTGTAATTCTCTTTCCCAAAGCCACAAAAATCATGCTGACTAATGACATAAATCCTAACCCACCAATTTGAATACATATCAAAATCACAATCTTTCCAAATAAAGACCAGTGAGCAGCTGTATTTACAACAACTAATCCTGTCACACAAACTGCTGAAGTTGCTGTAAAAAGTGCATCTTCAAAAGAAGTATAACTTCCTGTGGCTGAACTAATAGGTAAACTTAATAAGATGCTCCCTATTAGTATGACTGCTAAAAAGCCACCCACTAAGATTTGTGTTGGATGCAATTTCTTAGTGAGCATCATACCTCGATTTAGTCTTATAAATCCAGGTGTTTCATTTTGTTTCATTTGTTAATCTCTCCTTAAACCATCATGAATTAACTTTTTAACTTATTTTATACCATCTTTAATAAAATATCTACTATCAATATAAAAACCCCACATGATTAGGATTTTGCTTCCTTCCATGTGGAGTTTTACTTAGCATGTACTTTTTTATTGATGTACAGCTCCATTGTATATATAACCATTTTCACTATCTATTGTAACCACAGTTGCTGTTTTAAGACCATCTAATATACCATTAGCACCAATGATGACAGGAAGCTCCAGGGCTCTTCCTACAATTACAGCATGATTATTTTCTTCTAGTGCACTTTCTTCTACAACAATAGCACTTGCCTTTTTCATATAAGGTAATAACTCATTTGTTGTTTGATGTGCCACCAAAATATCTCCTTGCCTAAAGTTTTTCTTAGCATGTTCTAAAGCTTTGACAACACAAACACGTCCAGTTAGCACTTGATCGCCATAGCCTATACCTCTAGCTAGAACATTTCCTACATATTGTACTCTCATAATATTATAAGTACCTTCTAGCCCAACAGGTACACCTGCTGTTAAAACAATAGCATCTCCTTGATGAGCAATACCAAGTTCTTCTATTTTCTGTACAGAAGCCGCAAACACTTCATCTGTTGAAGCATTAACCTTGGTTTGAATGAGTACTGGCGTGCATCCCCATACTAAGTTAAGCTGCCTTGAAACACGCTCATTATTTGTACATCCCACAATGGGGCAACTTGGTTTAAATTTAGATATAGAACGTGCTGTATAGCCTGACTTTGTAATACTTACAATACAAGCTACACCCAACTCTTTGGCTGCACTACAAGCTGCATGACTGACTGCATTTGTCATACTAATTCCATAATTATGAGGTCTTAGTAGCTCTTTTTCATTACGTATTAACTCTGCTTCAGCAGCTTTGGCAATTTTAGACATTGTCTCAATTGCTTCTATTGGATAGTCTCCCTTAGCTGTTTCACCTGATAACATAATTGCTGAAGTGCCATCAAAAATCGCATTAGCAACATCGGTTGTTTCAGCTCTTGTAGGTCTTGGATTTCGAATCA
>JARKVN010000009.1 GCA_029851645.1 Cellulosilyticum sp.
TTAATTCTACTTTTTGTTCATAAATTCTAACTTCCTTTTTCATTAAGTCCATCTTTAACTCCTTAAAGACTAGTAAATCTTTCTTTGCAATCTTACCCAAGCCTTTTAAGATAATGTAGAGTCTTGCTCTTAATTCTTCCATAAAGAAAGGTTTGGTGAGGTAATCTTGCGCCCCGAGTTCAAAAGCTTTTAGTTTATCTCCTAAATCTTCTTTCGCTGTAAGCATAAGTACCCCTACTCCCTTATGATGTTTTTCAATATGGGCAAGTACACTCATCCCATCTATTCCTGGTAACATTAAGTCTAAAATAACTAAATCGTAGGAATAAGCATCTAAATACAAAATGGCATCTTCCCCACTAAAAACAGGTTGTATCTCAAAGTCTTCTTTGAGATACAACCTAATATTTTCACTAATTTTTTGATGGTCTTCTACAAGTAGTACTTTAATCAACTTTGTAACCTCCTTAAGCCTGTGTATTAATAGATTTATACACATAAAGCACTAAATCTGGCTGATACGCCTTGATATACTCTTCTACATCTCCTTCATAATAACGTGTATCCAGTAATCTGGTTTCTCCTACCATAGTTGATAAGAATGCTGAAAAAGGTATGGCAAAGGAGTCTTTTAAAATAAGCACTTTTTTATTACTATTTGCTAGGTGATTTTCCACAATAACTTCTGGATAATCCGCTCCAAAATAAGCTGCATAACGATTCGTAAAAATATCTTTTTCATCCAGTAAATGACGTTTTACAATAGCTTCTTCAAAAGTCCCTTCAGTAACTGTGCTATTATTAGTTTTATTAATGGTTACTGTATAATTTGTATCAAATTTAGGAAGCATTAGTGTGTAATCATCTACTCCCCCATAATATTTACCTACTCGACGACCTTGAGAACCTAGGAAACTCTTCTCATATAAAGTAGCGTCATAAAATTCACTATTTGTATAAACGTGCTTTGGGTCTAAATCCATTCCAAGGTTCTGTTTTAAATAATCTACCACTTCCCCTACTGCCCAGAAAGCAGTTTGTGTTGTCCAGTGGTGATCTGTTGTATAGAAAAGCTTGTCTAATTCTAAACCTTTCTCTTTCACATTTTGTCTTAAATCTAGCACCTCAATACCGGCTTCTTCTAATTGAGTCAAAAAGGTATCTGTATTACTATTGGCATAATCTACAATGCCTTCTGGCATCTGAGTATAATCCTCTATGGTTTTAAGAGGTGTTTGAACATACAAAAGTGGTGTATTGAGCTCATCTAAAGTTTTCTTTATGCCTGAAATCTTTTCTACATAAGGCGCTGTATCTACTGGAAAACTAATAAATTGTAAGAACTCATTGTTATCCTTAACCACACTATTAGTTGCATTCGTTTCAATGATATAGTGCTTATTAAGTAGCCTAGCTGATAACCCATATAGGTTAATATAAGCAGTTCGTGCAAATACGTTTTCATTGACACCAGCTTCTAGCCCACTAATGCCACCTATTATCCCGCCACTTATTCCCTTTGAGGCATAGCCACTTTTAATACCTGAAAGTGTTTTGGCAGCAATAGATTTTGCATGATTACCTACTGTTAGTGCACCACTCCCAATTAGAGTAGCACAAAATAAAATAATACCTATACGTTCAAATGTTAATCTTTTCATTTTGTTTACTCCTTAAAAATTAAAATAAATAAAGGGATTGTAAGTTCCTTTTACAAGGTAGGAAACCGCTGTAAAGAATAAGATAGCAAGTGTCAGCATAGCAAGCCCTTTCATAGCTTTTTGAACTTTTTCGCTCTTCATCGCATACCATCTCTTCATCCATGTGCTAAATGGCAATGCAGCTAAAATACCAATTATAAAAATAGATAAGTTCTCTTTAAAGTAAAGTGTGGTTAATGGACTACTTACAGGCATATCCCCTATTCCAAACATATATTTAAGATAACTTATAGCACTTCCTAAACTATCTGCTCTAAAGAATACCCAACTTATTAACACAATCAATAAAGTATAGACATGTCCTATCACTTTACTTTTTGTCAACCACTTATCAAGTCCTGTAAACTTCTCTAGCATCAAAAGAAGCCCAAAATAAATCCCCCACACAATAAAGGTCCAATTCGCACCATGCCAAATTCCTGTTAAAAGCCATACAACAAAAAGGTTTCTAAAAAGCTTTACTTTCCCTACACGACTACCACCTAATGGAATATACACATAATCTCTGAACCATGTTCCAAGAGAAATATGCCATCTCCTCCAGAAATCTGAGACAGACTTTGCAATGTATGGATAGTTAAAGTTTTCATTAAAATGGAAGCCAAACATCTTGCCAAGACCAATCGCCATGTCTGAATAGCCACCAAAATCATAATAAATTTGTAGCATATAGCTGATTGCGCCTAACCAAGCAAGTCCTACAGATAAAGTACCAGAACTTTCTAAGGCATAAGCTTTATCTGCAATCAGTGCAAATTGGTTAGAAAGTAGCACTTTCTTACTTAGCCCAATAATAAAGCGAACAATCCCACTTGCAAAATCCTCTTCTGTTTCCTTACGATGATGTATTTCATTTGCAATGGTCTCATAACGTACAATAGGTCCAGCAATAAGTTGTGGAAAGAAAGAAATATATAGCCCTACATCTAATGGATTTTTGAGTACTTTTCCATGCCCTCTATAGACATCTACGACATAAGAAATACTTTGGAAAGTAAAGAAAGAAATCCCTATAGGGAGTGCAATTTGTGGCACAGTAAGTCCTATTCCACTGACCAAGTTAATGGTTTCTACAGCAAATCCTAAGTATTTAAAAATCCCCATAATCCCTAGATTAAAAATAACCATTAAGGTTAAATGCCATCTTACTTTAGGTGTCCCTCTTGATTGGTCTACTAAAAGACCAAAGTAATAGTTGATAATAATTGATAATAGCATTACTAAGACAAATTTTGGTTCCCCCCATGCATAAAACCCTAAGCTTGAAATAAGTAAAAGCATATTCCTACTTGTTTGCTTCTTGCAAACAGCATAGTAAAGAATAAGAATCAGCGGCAAAAAGATATATAGGAAAAATGTACTTGAAAATAACATAGGCTTCTCCTTTCATCAAGATTTTCCTTTTTATGTATTTATTTTTTACTGTACTAAAAGTATAACAAACACAGCTTAATACTTCCTTAATGCTTCTTAAAATCAATCAAACTTCTTAACTCATCCTAATGATTTACATAAAATATAACGCCTAAGCCCGCCATACTTTAATTTCTCTTTTTTAATTTCATATCCTAGTGCTAAGAAGTTATTTAAACTATGGCTATTATCTGGTGATACAGTTGCAGTAATATACCTCTTCTCTTCCAACCTAGCTACTTCCTCTAATGCTGTACATATCTTTCTTTGTAGCCCATTTCCTCTGTAATCAGAATCTACCAAAATAGATTCTACTTGTCCTATGTTTAGAAGTGCTTCTCCCTCAAAATCTAAATCATAACCATAATTATGTTCATTATAGCCATACACACTGTAAGCCCCTAAGGCTACAATTTTCCCTTCTTGAGTTTGATAGCCCATGATGCAGCCTATCTCCTTGATGATATCCTCAAACTCTTTACGTGAGCTACTAGCATAAATTTCTTTCTTTATAATAGAGTCAACTACTCTATCTTGTAATGTGATGATTTGATCTATGTGTTCTAGTTGTAACTGAACTAATGTTAAAATTTCTTCATTAGATTTTCCTTTGTTTGCTATTATTTCATTCATTTTATAGTCCCCCTTTTAGCTTTAGCTTTCTTTATCATATCATTTAATATCGAAATTGCAAACAAACTGTACGCAAATAAAAAAAGCTAGAAAATAATATCCCTAGCTAATTGCTTTTAATTCTTCAATTTCTAATAGTAACTCACCTAACATATTCTGTTTTGCATCATCATATTGCTTAAAAATCCTTTTTGCCTTTTCCACATTATTATAAACTTGCCAATAACCACATAACAAACACTTCTTCTTCGTTCCGCACATATAATCTGTCACATCTTCAATAGGAAAACCAAGAAAAAGACCTAATTCAGGTGGGCATTTACAATAATCATATCGCTTTCTTAAATAAGAGAGTGCCATATAAACTGAATGTATGGGATAACCTAGCTCCATTAATGTCTCTGCTATTTGTTCATCCTGCAAAAGTTCCTCAAGTCTACATACTCTGTAAGCTAAGACAATGTGACCATTCGGTGTATCTCTTAAAATCATCCCGTTTAATCCTAGATTTTCAATCACTTTTAAAATGGTTACTTTGTGAACAGGCATCTCTTTTTTATTTCCTATATTTAGGGTAATCGCAGGTTTAACACCCATAATCACAGGTGCTAATTGATACTTCATATAATAAGTTAAATATTTAGTTGTTTCTAATACTTTAATACTTTCATAAAAAACAGCTCTTTGCTCACTCATTTCACCACTCCTCCAAATACGCCATATGATGCCTCTACAACAGAACATTTATCTTATGATTAATATCCCCAATATGTTATCATTTATTAACTCACTTATTGATAATGATTCTTATTAATATTTATTATATCTGTCCACTAGCTCATTTGTCAATTCTTTATCCTAAAATGACGCCAAGATGTATTCTGTCATAAAAGGAGAATTAAAAAAATATGGCAACTTACTTCTCTCCATAAGTTGCCATATTTTCTCATTCTATTTACTTTGTTAAGTATAAAAATAGTAGTTTGACTGTACTTTCTAATGCCATATAATGTGTTCTTTCCATCCCATGTGAGGCATGTACTCCAGGCCCAATGAGTGCCCCACGGATATCATTCCCACCTCTAAGCGCAGCGCTTACATCTGAGCTATACATTGGGTAAATATCTACAACATATTTAATGTCATTGGCCTTGGCTAGATTAATCAGCTCTGTAGTCATTTCATAATCATAAGGACCTGCAGAATCCTTTGCACAGATGGATACATCATATTCACTACAATTTAAATCTTCACCAATACAGCCCATATCTACTGCAATCATTTCTGTAATATCATCTGGTATATAACTTGAGCCATGTCCTACTTCTTCATAAACAGAAATAAAAATTTTAGTTGTAAAGTTAGGAGTTACCTGTTCTCTAGAAAACAATTCCATAAGCCCCATTAAAGCCGCTACACTTCCCTTATCATCTATAAAACGGGATTTAATAAATCCACTTTCTGTAATGACTGTCTTAGGCTCAATAAAAACATAATCTCCTGCACAGATTCCTAAAGCTTCCACCTCTTCTTTAGACCGTACCACTTCATCAATACGAATTTCCATATGATTCGGTTTACGTTCTTTCGTACTGCTATCTTCATAAACATGGGCAGCTGGACTCGTACTTAGAAAGGTTCCTGTATAAATTTTCCCCTCTCTAGTACGAATTTTACAATATTCACTATCCAAAGTAGCTGGAGTTGGTCCACCTACTAAGGTAAATTTTAATGTTCCACTAGATGTAATGGAACGCACCATAGCCCCTAAAGTATCAACATGAGCTGATAAGCCCATTACTTTTTCATTACTCTTTCCTGGAATTGTAATAATCCCACAGCCTTTATTGGTTCTTTCAAAGGGGTATCCAAACCCTACAGCTCTTTTCTCAATTTCTTTCATCACTTCATAGCAAAAACCACTTGGACTATCTATTTCTAAAATGGTCTGAGCAGCCTCTAAAATATACTGTTTATTTACTGAGATCATCATATGTCTTCCCCTTTCTCTGTAGCCATCTTACTTTTAATCTATTTTTCTAAATATAGCATAAAATAATCTTCTATTCTTTTCAACCCTAAAATTACCTATTGACAAGTTCCCCCTACATCATTAACATAAAGCTTGACTTTATACTAGATGGAGGAACTTTATGCAACTTACACCTAAAATTGGTTTACGTACATTAAAAACAGCACTTGCTATCTTTCTATGTTTGTTGCTTTTCCCTGACACCCCCTTTTTTGCTTGTATCACAGCGGTCTTTTGTATCCAAGATACAGTAAGTAATTCCTTTAAAATGGCGTTTGTACGTGGCTTTGGTACGATTTGGGGTGGTTTAATAGGCCTAATCTTTTTATACATCTGTTACTTTATTAAAGGACTTAATCTCCCCTCTTTACTAGCAACGCCTATTATCTATGGCATTATTTCACTGGGGATTATTGTTGTTATCCACTCATTAAATCTCCTTAAACGTCCGACTTGTATTACTATGGGTTGTATTGTTTTCTTAGCTATTACAACTGCTAATGCAGATAAAACCCCTCTTTTATATACTGCTAACAGAGTGATTGAGACTTTATTCGGTATTCTTATCGGCCTATTAGTGAATCGATTTATTACCCCCCCCAAAGAAAAGGCTTAAAAGGGATGCTGCATGAACTATCCAATCAGTTTATGCAGCATCCCTTTTATTTAACGTTTATTCATTTCTTCAATCACATTGGTACGCGTTGACATCACTCTTTGTTTCACACCTAACTCACCCATTAAATTAATGAATTGTTCACTAGAGTGTTCTTGAATAAATTTTAATTCTTCTTTAAAAAGTGGCATCACATTATAAATAAATATATTTTTATTTTTTTCAACGTAGTGATAAAACTTCATATTTTCTTGATCCATTGGTGGATAAATAAGTGCCCCGCAATAATCAACACTTTCATCATAAGGCTCAACATGGGTACCATTTCCTACGATATGCCCCCATCCTAAATAGCTGTTCGTTTCTCTTGGATAAGTTGCTAAATCAGTAAGCAGTTTAATAAGCCATGCATTTTCCTCTTTTTGTACACCCTCTCCAGAAAGGTCAAAGGTTTTGTCTATAAACATCATAAGTTCTACTTGCCTATAGTCCTTTAATTCTGCTGGTACTGCCATTGGCATAGCACGCATCCCGTTTGTCACCATCGCGTTACAGCTTTCTCCACTAAAATACATAATATCAATAGGAGGATCTGTTGGGATTACCTGTTTATAAATCCCTTCAAATTCACCAAGATATTGCTCTAAATGTGCAATAAAGTTTGGTTCTCTTTCTATAATATCTTCTACCTCTTTAATACCTGAACGTAACATCTCATTTTTATTTGTTTCATCTAAAATAGAAGGTATCACAACTGTATCATCTAAATTTTTAGGTGTCTTACCAGCCCTAGCAAGTTGCTCTTTTCTAGCTTGTAAGTTAACTACTTTTCCTAA
The DNA here is from genome assembly GCA_029851645.1 of Cellulosilyticum sp. Taxonomy (GTDB): domain Bacteria; phylum Bacillota; class Clostridia; order Lachnospirales; family Cellulosilyticaceae; genus Cellulosilyticum. Next base: position 7,252 of record JARKVN010000009.1, read on the forward strand.
CTCTTCTTTATTATTAGATAAAGCAGTCATTTTTTGTAAGTCATCTTCTGTTTTACTTTCTACTATTAAATTTCCTAAGTCTAGTGTTGACTCTAATACCTCAGCTACATCCTGTTTTATTTTTTCTGCAGGCGTTAATAGTTGCTTTCTAAAGTTTTTTACTTCTATTACTTTACTTTTAGTTTCTTCTACAGAATTTGAACCTTCTATTTCTTTATTTAATCGCCCTTGCTTTTCTAATTCAGCTTGTATATAAGACAAATGATTTTGGGATGCTAGAATGGTTTCTTCTATCATTTCTTCTTTTGTTTCATTTAAAGGTTCTGTAGCTTCTTCTTCTAGTACTTCACATTCCTCGTTCTCATTATTATGTCTATAAAATGCAACTATTTTATAAACCAAATAAATTAATAAACTGGCTAGATATACACCCGCTAGAATGGTTATAAAAATATCTGAATCAAAGGAAGCAATACTTAAACAAACACCATGAATCATCATACAAATCCATAGATTTTTTCCATAAATGTAAACCAAATTTAGATAGAGTCCTAGTATAAAAGGTCCAACTAGTGCAGACAACATGGTAATACCTTGTATTTCATCAAGGTTTAATAAGACATCAGGAATATAGGTGAGTGTAAATAAAAGTGCTGTGATTACACTTGCAATGATACCATTGTTTTTAGTTACCTTTAAGGTGATATTAAATAAGATACTTCTAAAAATAAGTTCCTTAAGAAATGCAATAGCTATAAAGTTAGCAATGATTTGTAAAGTAATATTTAATGCATCAAATTCAATACTCTTACTAAACTGACTCCCTAAATACCCTGCTCCTACACAGGTTCCCACAAACCCTAAGTTAATGACTAAAGGCATAATATTTTCTTTAAAACCTGTAAGTCCCATTTCCTTAAAAGAATACTTAAAAATAAAATGGGCAACAATTACAACAATTAGACCAAATTCAATCCCAAAGAAGATGAGTTCATTACCAAAACTCTGCCACGTCATTGAAATGCCACTTGGCCACCTAATAGGCTGAACTAATCTAAATAAAAGCATAATCGCTTCTAACATGATGATAGCCGCTATCTGTCCCACATATTTTGCCTTTGATTTATTATTTTCCAAGTAACTTTCCCTCCTTATGTACCTTTATATTCTCCTAACTAGAAGTTCTCTTACTAAATAGGATTAAATATCTCATCTTTTTATTTATTATACGAGATTAATTTTCTTTTTTCAAATGGTATGAAAAAAGGGTTGCTATTTTATACAGTTTAGCAACCCTTCCTTCTCTATAATATGATAGCATAGTCATATACTTTGTCTTCTTTTACCATTTGTTCAAGCACTTTAGCAGGTTGATCATCCTTATCTAAAATACATTTATTAAGCCAATAGGCAATAGCATCTGCTCGATAACATACAGCCAGATGGCTTTCATCAATCCAAAAAGGATGTTCTATATTTGAATCATAAATCCACTCATTAAACTGCTTCATTAATGAATCCATATCCATAGAATCAGGACAATACATATAATCTGCATCAAAATCAAAATCCACTTTGACAATCATCAAGCTTCCTCCTTGCCTTAATCTTTAAATATTTTTGCTTTCCTTAGCTTTCCCTTTTTCCTTCTTTATCATGTAGATACTGATTAAATTTAATGACTTCATCTTCCTTCGTTGCCCAAGATGTGACAAGACGAATTGCTGTATGTTTGTCATCTACAGCTTCCCAAATTTCAAATTTATAATGCGAGCTCAGAACATTTAGAAACTCATTAGGAAAGATTGGAAAAATTTGATTCGTTGTGGATTCTGTTAAGAAACAATAACCTGCCTTTTCAATTCCTTCTTTCAATTGCATGGCCATTTGATTGGCATGCTTTGCTAATTCAAAGAATAAGTTTTCTTTAAAAAGCTCTATAAAGTTAATGGCTAGTAATCTCCCTTTAGCAAGTAATCCTCCTCTTTGCTTAATAAAATATCTAAAATCTTCTTTTAAACTTTCATTAACAATTACAAGTGCCTCTCCCATTAATGCCCCATTTTTAGTGCCACCAATATAAAAGGCATCCGTTAGTCTAGCAATATCATTTAAGGTCACATCATTATCTTTTGCCATAAGTGCTGAACCAAGCCTTGCCCCATCCATAAATAGTAATAATCCTTTTGATTTACAATACTCACTAATCGCTTCTAATTCTTCTTTATAGTAAATCGTTCCTACTTCAGTGGAATTAGAAATATAAACTAGCTTTGGCTTAACCATATGTTCATCTGTATGACTTTCTACTAACTTTTTAATATGTGTAACCGTTAGTTTCCCATCTTCTACCTCTGCCGTAAGTACTTTATGCCCAGTTGCTTCAATGGCTCCTGTTTCATGAACAGCAATATGACCAGTATGTGCTGCAAGGGCTGCCTCATGTGCTCTTAAAAAGGCCGAAATGGCTGTCATGTTTGTTTGTGTACCACCTACTAAAAAGTGAACGTCCACATCTTCTCTTCCAATATGTTTTTTAATCAGGCTTTTAGCTTCCTCTGTATAAGCATCTTCACCATAACCTGAGGTTTGCTCCATATTTGTTTTTAATAAACTTTCTAATATATTGGGGTGTGCCCCTTCACTATAATCATTTTTAAAACTATACATCCTTCGTCCTCCCAGGTCAATCTGTTTTTTTCATAGTTGTCAACGTAATCTCTAATCAGCCTCTTATATTGATATACTTTTAGTAAATCTTTTCTCATTATATCAGAAACTTAGCAGGACTCAACAACAAATATTTTATAATGAACGTTTATTACGTAAAACAAAAATCACCCATCTTATGAAATGATAAGCTCCATAACCTATAAATTGACAAATGCCCATTAGAATTAAAAGAATTGCACAAGTGGCTAGAATAATAATGACTCCATTTTTACTGTCTGCCCTTCTTGCTACAAGTACTGCTTCTTGAACTGTCATATGCTCTAAATCAGTGGTTAATATGTACTCTCCTGATTCTTGTGCCATAAAAGTAAATAGTGTCTTTCCTTTTTCTCCTTCTTTGCCATAAACACTACTTATTACACCGGATAATTCCACAGGCTTACCATTTACTGTAAGTTCCCCCTTAATACCAGTAAAATCTTCTGGTAAAATATAAGTCTTACCTTCATAAGTTGTTTCAATGGCTACATCAATAGTATATTCCCCAGGTTCACTTACACTTATGGTTTGCACACCAGGTGCATAAAATATCGTTTCAGGCTCTTCATGACTCCCAATCTTTTTAGCTACTAATAATAAAGCACCACCTATTGCTAAAGTAATCAGTAATATAATTAGTGGAATAAGAACTTGTTTTTTCGTTGGTTTCGTAATATCCATATCTTGATTCATTACGCTTTCCTTTCTCTTTTGTATATACTTTTTCTCATTTCAAATAATTATATATGATTTCCTTTTGATTATATATATTTTCCATGAAAATTATAAGATATTTTCAAACAAAAGCTACTACTAAGCTTACTAAAATGAAATATCACAAAGATATCATCCATTTTTCACCAAATTATCACATAGCTCATTTATGATTAATCAGGTAGATCCTTAATTATCTATCTATTTTCAACCCAAAAAAGGCTCTCTTCCTCCCCGAGAGCCTTTTTATTTTGTCTCAATTCATAATAAAATTTCTTCCCTATGAATTAAGCTTCAAAATTAGAAACTATTTTATCTGCTTGTGCACTAACTACATAAAGCACAAGATTTCCTTTTACTGCAGTTTTAGAAGCTTTAACAAGTTCATATTGTTCTGGTAAATAACTGCTCCATTGTTCTTCTAAAGCTTTTTGTCTTTTTGCAATCCCCTCTTTAACTGCATCAATATCTTTTTCATCTTTCACTTCAAATACTGCAATTTCTTCTGCATGAACATTCATCATAGGCATTTGTACACTATAACTTTCTAATAATGATAAATCAATACCATAAGCATCTACAAGCATTTCTTCTGGCATTTCTGAACTTGGTGCTGTTTCAATTCCATCTGTAATGACAAAGAGTGTTTCTTGAGCTACTGTTGGATCTTGTTCTCCATAATTTTCACCTTGAGCGTTATTGTCACTTTGAGTATTATTTTCTATTTGATTTTGGTTCTCTTCATTTACATTATCTGATGGATTAGGTATTTCTTGTTCTGTAACTGGTTGATCATTAACTTTTTGTCCACATCCTGTTACAACAGTACCTCCTATGGTACAAGCCATCATCAACGCCATTAATTTTCTATTTATTTTCATGTTTTTTCTCCTTAAATTTAATTTTTTGTTAGAATAAAATAGTCGTACTCTAAAACAATTCTCTCTCTTAAGACGAACTGCTTATAAATAATGTTCCACTTTTTTATGAAAAAAATAAAGCTAGGAGCGTTTTTTTCCTAACTTTATTTTCTAATTTTATGTATTTTATTGTTGTACTACAAAAAATGGCTCATGAGCTACTTCCATAAATGTCTCATTTTCTTCTTTTACTACTACATTTGTTTCCCATTCATTTATATTCTTTTCTAAAATCATTCCACTTTCTTCAAAAAGAAATGTAGGATCTTGCAAAATACCATTTATGTAATATTCAAAATGTAGATGTGGTGTTGTACTATCTCCTGTACTTCCAGTAAAACCGATTACTTGTCCAGCTTTTACCCGATCACCTGCTTGGACACCATATCCACTTAAGTGCATATATCGTCCTTCTACACCATTTCCATAATCTACAAAAATCATATGACCACCACCTTGGTCTACCCCCTTTGAATCAGGGGCAGCCTTGGTTATCACCCCATCCGCCATAGCAAATATAGGTGTCCCTTCGGCTGCACGGATATCAATTCCCTGATGATCATAGTCCGACCTTGCCTGACTAAAAGCAGCTAGTAACTCACCAGGTACTTGAATTGGACATACATATCCATTTTCTAATTGTTTAAATGGTAAATAAAAACTACTGGTATCTATATATAAAGGCTGAGCTATTGTTTGTATCGAAGATGTATCTGTTGCTGCTTGTAAAGGTATACTCCCTAACACACTAGCAAGAAGAAGTAATCTAGCATATGACTTTATTTTCATGTCATCTATCCTCCTATTTTTTCTATTCTTTTATTTTATCTTACTTTTTAATAAATAGAAATAGAAAATTTACAGGATGTTTATGGATTATTTTGAGAATAATTTTCATTAACTATTGACATATTCTATTGTTTATGTTAATCTTATTATAACATAACAATACATCTCTGCTTCTTGTGAATAAGGTAAACAGTTCCTTATCACTAGCTTTATTCAAGT
>JARKVN010000023.1 GCA_029851645.1 Cellulosilyticum sp.
AAAGGAAGGCATCCAAAATGAATATTGCACAAACCATTGACCACACTTTATTAAAAGCAACAGCAACAGAAGAACAAATCAAACAACTCTGTAAGGAAGCTATTGAATATAACTTTAAAACAGTTTGTGTACCTACTTGTTATGTTCAAATAGCACATGATTTACTTAAAGATACAAAAATAGGGATAACAACAGTAGTAGGATTTCCTCTTGGGAATGAAACACCAGCAGCTAAAGCTTTTCAGGCAAAAGAAGCTGTAATAAGTGGCGCAACAGATATTGATACAGTAATAAACATTGGTGCCCTTAAAGATAAAAAGTATGATGATGTTCAATCAGACATTGAAGCAGTTGTTAAAGCGTCTAAACAAGAAAATGCCAGTACTATTGTTAAAGTTATTATTGAAACTTGTTATTTAACAAAAGAAGAAATTGAAAAGGCAACAGAGCTTGTTATTAAAGCAGGTGCGGATTTCGTCAAAACATCAACGGGGTTTGGAACAGGTGGCGCTAAATTAGAGGATGTACAAATCATGAAAAAAGTTGCTGGAGATAAGATTAAAGTGAAAGCGTCTGGCGGAATTAGTGATGCCCAAACAGCTGGTGAAATGATTGAAGCAGGAGCAGAAAGACTTGGTGTAAGTAAAAGTATTGCAATTGTGACAGGTGAGAAAGTAGAAAATAGTGGTAGTTACTAGAAGATATATGCTCTAAGGCATATATAAGAGAAAGGATGTGAAAAAATGAATCAATCAGTATTATTGGATGTAGGAACAGGAGAGGTAGAGGTTATTGTTTTCGTAGTTAATAATGAAAGATACTGCGTAAACGTATTAAAAACAAGAGAAATTATTCAGCTGCAAGAGGTGAGGTCATCAACAGAAACTAACAAAAGTATTTTAGGTGTAACTAATGTAAGAGACAAGGTGATGACAGTCATTGACTTAAGCTATATATTAGACCAAACTCCTACAGAATCCATAAAGGGTAAAATGGCACTTGTTTGTGAGTTTCATAGAAAACAGGTTATGTTTGCAGTAGATGCTATTGAAGGGATTCGTCGTGTCAATTGGTCAGATATTACTAAGCCAGACAACCTTTTAAAAGGTGGACTCGCAGTAGGGAATATCCTAACAGATAGCGGCATCTTATTAATGATTGACTTTGAAAAAATCATTACAGATATTTCTAAAGGTGAAACGCCTTATGAAAGAAGCCAGTTCAATATGGCTCGTAAAGCAGAGCGTATGACAAAGAAAATTTATATGGCAGATGATTCTAAAACGATTCGTACCTTACTAGGAGAGGTTTTAACATCAGCTGGTTATACAGATATACGTACTTTTGATAATGGAAAAGAAGTATTAGATGCGCTATATCGAATCAAAGAAGAAAAAGGTGAAGATTTTAACGAAAAGGTAGATATTTTAATTGTGGATATTGAGATGCCTATTTTAGATGGACACTCAGTAACACGTCGTGTTAAAGAAGACCCTATTTTATCTTCTTTACCAGTTGTTATTTTCTCTTCTCTTATTACGAATGACTTATATCATAAAGGAGAAGCTGTAGGTGCAGATTGTCAGGTGAGTAAGCCTTCTATTGACGAATTAGTAGATGCCATAGATTCCTTAATCTTGTAGGCTTGACTTAGCTAAAAATTTTGGTACAATAATAACTAATATGAAACATTGATGAAAAGAAGTAGTATAATCTTAAATGACAGAGAGTAAGTCTAAGGCTGAAAGCTTACACAAGATTAGAAGACATCTTGGAGAGTGCTCTTGAAATAGGAGTAAGGAGTAACGGTTAAGCCTCGTTATCGGCAAATGAAGTGCAGAGCTTAAAGTAAGCTTTGAAACAGGGTGGCAACACGGTAATATCGTCCCTGACAATTATGTCAGGGGCGTTTTTGCGTATAAAAATAAAGGATATGAAAGGAGCTAATTATGGAACTTCGTGCCCTAAAAGGAACCAAAGATATATTTGGTGAAGAAATGAGAAAGTGGTTAGATGTTGAAGAGATTATTCGTGGACTTTGTGAAGAGTTCGGATTCAATCAAATTAGAACACCTATGTTTGAATACACCGATTTATTTGCAAGAGGTGTTGGTGAAACAACAGATATTGTGAATAAAGAAATGTATTCCTTCGTAGATAAGGGAGAAAATCGTATTACTTTAAAACCAGAAAGTACAGCAGCAGTTGTAAGAGCTTTTCTTGAACACAGTATGTATGCAGATACACAGCCTACTAAGCTTTATTACATTTCTCCAACTTTTAGATATGAAAGGCCACAAGCAGGTCGTCAAAGACAATTCCACCAATTTGGTGTGGAGTTATTTGGAACAGATTCAGCAACAGCAGATGCTGAAGTCATTGCAATTGGGTATACACTTCTTAAGCGTCTTGGCATTAAGAAGGTAGAACTACACATTAACTCTCTTGGTGGCCCAGAGTGTAGAAAGAAATATAATGAAACACTTAAGGCTTTTTTACAGTCTAAAAAAGAACATCTTTGTCCATTGTGTCAGGAAAGAATGGATAAAAATCCACTTCGTGTACTAGATTGTAAAAATCCAGTGTGTCAAGAGCATCTGCAAGAGGCGCCAACTGTACTAAGTACACTTGGTGAAGATTGTAAGGCGCATTTTAATCAGTTACAAGAACTTCTTAAAGCCATGGATATTCCATTTATTGTAGACCCAAGTATTGTACGTGGCCTAGATTATTATACTAAAACAGTATTTGAATTTATTTCAAATGATATTGGTGCACAAGGTACAGTATGTGGTGGTGGACGTTATGATAGGCTTGTAGATGAAATTGGTGGTAAGCATGTACCAGCAGTTGGTTTTGGAGCTGGGATGGAAAGGCTTATTATTGTAAGAGATGCAGAAAAGAATGCACTACTTCCACCAGCTACGAGAGACATCTTTATTGGCTATCGTGGAGAGGCTGCTATGATGGAAGCATTTAAATTAGTTCATGAACTTCGTCAAGCAGGGATTAATGCAGAAAGCGATCATCTTCAAAGAAGTATCAAGGCACAGATGAAGTATGCTAATAAAATCAATGCACGTTACTCCATGATTATTGGAGAAAGTGAATTAGAAGAAAGAAGTGTGAAACTTAAGGAGATGGAGTCTGGGGATGAGGTAACCATTCCAATAGACCAGTTTGTACAAGTTTTTAGAAATAGAGTAGAGAAATAGGAGGCGTAAGAAGATGTCAGAATCAATGAAAGGTTTAAAGAGAACACATCGTTGCACAGAACTTAGCATAGAACATGTTGGACAAGAAGTTGTTGTAATGGGATGGGTACAAAGAAGAAGAAATTTAGGTCAAATTTTATTTATTACACTTCGTGACCGTTCTGGACTTTTACAATTATCTTTTGGTGAACAAACAGATAAGGCAGTCTTTGAAAAGGCTGAAACGCTTAGAAGTGAATATGTTATTGCAGCTAAAGGAATCGTTGTATCCCGTGGAGCAGATAGCAATACATCTATGAAAACTGGGGATATTGAAGTGGATGTTAAAGAACTTCGTATTCTTTCAGAAGCAGAAACAACACCTTTTGAGATTTTAGAAAACATTGATACAAAAGAGGAGTTAAGATTAAAATATCGTTACCTTGATTTAAGAAGACCTGATATGCAAAGAAATCTTATTCTTCGTAGTCAAGTGGCTCAAAGTGTACGCCGCTTCTTAGAAACAGAAGGTTTCCTAGAAATTGAAACTCCGATGATGACAAAATCAACACCAGAAGGTGCACGTGATTATTTAGTACCATCTCGTGTACATCCAGGTAACTTCTATGCCTTACCACAATCACCACAATTATTTAAACAATTGCTTATGGTATCTGGTTATGATCGCTACTTCCAAATTGTTAAATGCTTCCGTGATGAGGACCTTCGTGCTGACCGTCAACCAGAGTTTACTCAAATCGATATGGAACTTTCTTTCGTAGATGCTGATGATGTTATGAGTGTTAATGAAAGACTGATTCATCAGGTCTTTAAAGAAACAATGGGAGTAGAAGTTGAGCTGCCAATCCAAAGAATGACTTATAAAGAAGCTATGGATCGTTTTGGTTCTGATAAACCAGATCTTCGCTTTGGCGTAGAACTGAAAGATATAACAGAAATCGTTAAAGGATGTAGCTTTGCGGTATTTGAAAATGCTATTTCAAGTGGTGGTACTGTAAGAGCAATTAATGCAAAAGGAATGGGAGACTTAGGACGTAAGCAAATTGATGCCCTTGTTAAATACGGACAAGATTTTGGAGCTAAAGGTGTCGCTTGGCATCAAATTAAAACAGATGGAGAAGAGAAATCTTCATTTGCTAAGTTCTTAAGTGAAGAAACATTAGCAGCAATTAAAGAAAAGATGGGTGCAGCGCAAGATGATCTTATTTTAGTAGTAGCTGATAAACCCTCTGTTGTATTTGCAACACTTGGGGCACTTCGTCTTGAAGTAGCTAGAAGGCTTGATTTGATTAATAAAGATGAATTTAAATTTGTATGGATTACAGAATTCCCACTTCTTGAATATGATGAAGAAGCTGGAAGATATGTTGCAATGCACCATCCATTTACTATGCCAATGGATGAGGACATTCCTTTAATGGAAACTAATCCAGGAGCAGTAAGAGCAAAAGCCTATGACCTTGCACTCAATGGCTGTGAACTAGGTGGTGGTAGCATTCGTATTTATCAAAATGATATTCAAAAAAGAATGTTTAATTTATTAGGGTTCACAGATGAACAAGCAGAAGAACGTTTTGGTTTCTTATTAAATGCCTTTAAATATGGTGTACCACCACATGGTGGATTAGCATTTGGTCTTGACCGTATGATTATGCTGATGTGTCAGGCTGACAGTATTCGAGATGTTATTGCATTCCCTAAAGTAAAAGATGCAAGCTGTTTAATGACAGAGGCACCTGGAATGGTAGAGCAAAAACAATTAGATGAATTATGTCTTGTGATTGTAAAATCTGAAGACGAAACAATAGAAGAATAGAATAAAATGATGATGAAACTCTAGGGATATAAAAATCTCTAGAGTTTTATTAAATAAATAAGTGAATTAAAGGGAAATATAGAATTAAAGGGGAAGTGCAGATGGAGATTATTAGAGACATAAGAGAATTACAACAGAAATTAGCACGTATTAGAGTGATTTCATTAGGCATGGTTCAAACTAAGGGGGCATTACATGAAGGACATGCTTCTTTGATTAGGGCCGCAAGGAAGGAAAATCATATTGTTGTTGTTGTAAGTTTGGTACATCCTATTGAGTTTACGACTTTAGAAGGGTATAACTTATATCCTAGATTTCATGAAAGAGACCAAGAGATAGCAAGTTTAGCAGGGGCAGATTTTTTATTTTGTCCAGAACCTAAAGACATTTATAACGAAGAAAGTGGTATTTTCTTAACATTAAAAAATGCTTTAGCATCAGATTTAAATGGGAAATATATACTGTATGCCAATAAATTGACCTTAATGATGTGCCTACTAAATAAGATAAAACCCAATAATCTCTATATAAGTGATAAAGATTTACAATGGGTGAATTTAACAAAAGGATTACTGAGCACCTTTCACTATTCTTGTCATCTAAAGGTATTACCTAAAGTACGTGACCAAGAGGGGGTGGTGATAAGGGCAAAAAATATCTACCTTAAAGAGGATGAAAGAAGGCAGGTAACTCATTTATATAAGATTTTACAAAAAGCACAAAGAGCTTATGAAAAAGGAATGATAAGTAGCAGGAAGATGAAATGGCATATTGAAAACGAGATGAATGATTTATATCTTTGCCAATTAGAATTTGTAGAAATCTTAGAACCTGAACGTTTAACAAAAGTTGAGATGATAACAGATGAAGTAATTGTTATGCTGACTATAAAGGTAGGACACCTAATATTAAGCGATTATGTTCGCTTAAAAAGAATATAGGAATTTAGGGGGAAGACGAAGTCAAAAGTAATTGGGACTTCGTCTTTTAGATTAATTTTTGCGATATTCAAGAGGTGTTTTACCTTCTAATTTTTTAAAAATGGTATTGAAGTAGCTGGCACTACTAAAGCCAACAGCTAAAGCGATATCAAGTATAGAGTCATTTGTATTTTTTAAAAGTTTTTTGCTTTTTTCCACACGGACTTTATTGGTATAGTTACAGAAAGAATCCTTCGTAGCCTTTTTAAAGATGGTACAGAGATAGCTTTTATTAAGACCTAGATGCTGAGCAAGTGTTTCAAGTGTAATAGGTTCCTCATAATGATTTTGGATATAATTTTCTGCTTTGGCAATATGATAGCTATAATCTTCATAGTTTGTATTTTTTCCAGAATTTAGATTGGTAGTAACGTTATCTGATGAAGACGAAGTAGTTGCACTCGCTAAAGTGTAAAGCAGGGTAATCAGATGAGGGATACAATGTGTAGGTTTAAAGAGAAAGTAATCCTTTAAGTTAAGATTACTTGTGTAGGGACCTATGACGTAGATTCCGTGCCCTAATGTATGCTTTTCAACAGGACATAGTGTAAAATGTACATCTTCCTTAGGCGTAATGGTAACCGACTCTTGAGTAATTAAGGCTGTAGCTGCTTCTTTAAGACTTTGTAAAAGTGTATGGGTTAAGTCTAAAAAGTCAGAGGAAAATCCTGTACATAGAACCTCAGCTCCAGCTTTATTAAAGGCACGAATGGGTAAGTGACTACAAAGATAAAAGTTCTCCATATGAGTTTGTAAATGAACTAAATCCATAATATAAAAGACTCCTTTCTAACTCGTTAAGATAATTTAAATAAAAGCTCATTTATAATCAATAAAATAATAATTATTTTCAATACAGCAAAAGATTTTTAAATAAAACTAAATATCGTGTAAGAAATTAAATAAAATTTTTGGTAAGATAAAAAACAAATGATAATAATTATCACTATAGATGAGCTATTATAGCATTAATTTAGCTAATCTGTCAAAGGAGAGATATGAAACAGTTAATGAAAAAACGCTATTTAATGATTGTACTAATAGGACTTTCGATGCTTTCTCTATTTGTAGGGGTGAGTAACTTAAGCATTAAAGATTTAATAGCGCTTAATCCAGATAAAATAAAATTATTAATGATTAGCCGTGTGCCAAGACTTGTGAGTATTTTGGTAGCTGGTGCAGGACTTGGAGTAAGTGGTCTCATTATGCAGCAAATTAGTAGAAATAAATTTGTTTCACCAACAACAGCAGCAACTACTGATTTTGCTAAATTAGGTATTTTGGTATGTATGATGTGGTTTAGTGGAGCTAGTCAAATGACACAAATGTTGATTGCCTTCGTCTTTTCTATGGCAGGAACCATTTTGTTCATGACGATGATGAAACGCATTCAGATAAAAAATATTATTTTCGTTCCTTTGGTTGGAATGATGCTAGGGAAGGTAGTAGGCTCAATTACAGCTTATTTCTCATATAAATATGATTTGGTACAAAATCTTTCCTCTTGGATGGAAGGGAACTTATCAGTCATTATGGCAGGTAACTATGAAATGCTTTATTTAAGTATTCCTGTTGTTCTTTTAGGTTTTATGTATGCCAATAAATTTACCATTGCAGGGATGGGGGAAGAGTTTGCGATTAATCTAGGCCTAAATTATAAAGCGATTGTTAATATTGGACTTGGAGTAGTGGCACTTATTACATCAGTAACTTTAATCACTGTTGGAAACATTCCTTTTCTAGGACTTATTATTCCAAATATGGTAAGTTTATATGTAGGTGACAATCTTAAAAATTCGCTTTATCATACAGTCCTTATGGGCCCTATTTTCCTTTTGATTTGTGATATTTTAGGACGACTTATTATCTATCCATTTGAAGTATCTATTGGAATGATGGTAGGTGTTATTGGAGGAACCTTATTCCTCATCATGATTTTAAGGAGGGCAGGACAAGATGCTTAATCAGCGAATAAAGTTTTTAAAGATGGAAAAAAGTGATGCGATTAAAATAAGCATCCTTGCAATCATTGCGCTCATCTTAATTATTGGGTTCATAACCATTGGTCTTACACCGAAAAATTATAGTTATGCACTGTCTAGAAGAATTCCTAAAATTTACGCTATGACTATGGTAGGTGGGATTATTGGATTTTCTTCACTTATTTTTCAAACAGTAACGAATAATCATATTTTAACACCGAGTGTGTTAGGATTAGATTCTTTATATATGCTTCTCAATACAGCGCTTGTTTTTTTTCTAGGATCAACTAATAAATGGATTGCTAATGCTAATAGTAATTTTATGGCGACACTCGTTGTGATGTTAGGAGCGTCAATCATATTTTATCAACTTATTTTTAAGAAACGAAGTCAAAATATTTACTTTATCTTGTTAGTAGGACTCGTTGTAGGAACCTTATTTGAAAGTTTTACAACTTTTCTTCAAGTATTAACAGACCCTTCAGAGTTTCTAACTGTACAAGATAAATCACAAGCAAGTTTTAACAATATTAACACTAGAGTCTTAGGACTTAGTTCAATCATTGTGATAGTATCCGTTGGGTTCAGCATGAGATACTTTAAGGTACTAGATGTTATGGGACTTGGAAGAGATCAGGCGATTAACTTAGGTGTAAATTATGATAAGACCGTACAAAAGCTCCTTGTTGTGGTGATTCTCTTAACAGCTGTCGCAACAGCATTAGTAGGGCCTGTTACATTTTTAGGTCTTTTAGTTGTTAATATTGCTAGATATTTTATTAAATCTTACAAACATAGTCATTTGGCTTTAGCAATTTGGCTTTTAAGTATTGTAGCACTTGTAGGCGGTCAGCTTTTTGTAGAGCGTGTTTTAAAATTTGGTGTGAGTATTGGGATTTTGATTAACTTCGTGGGAGGCATTTACTTTATTTATTTATTAATGAAAGGACGTACAACTTCATGATACAGGTGAGAAGTTTAACTAAAAAATATGGGAATAAAACAGTAGTAGATAATGTATCCCTCTCTTTATCTAAAGGAAAATTAACCTCACTCATTGGTCCCAATGGTGCAGGAAAAAGTACAGTACTTTCTATGGTAAGCCGTTTGATGCAACCTAATGAGGGTGTAGTACTGATAGAGGGGAAAGAGATTGGAGAATGGGATCCAAAAGAGCTGGCTAAAAAGTTAGCGATTTTAAAACAGTCTAATCATATTAACATGAGACTTACTATTAGAGAACTCGTAGGCTTTGGAAGGTTCCCTCATTCAGGTGGTAACTTAACACGTGAAGATGAGGAAAAAATTGATGAAGCCCTTGGTTATATGCAGCTTAAGGACTTACAGCATCGTTATCTAGATGAGTTAAGTGGTGGGCAAAGACAACGTGCTTATATTGCCATGGTTATTGCGCAAAACAGTGAATATATTCTTCTAGATGAACCATTAAATAACTTGGATATGAAACATGCAGCAGAAATTATGAAAACCCTTCGAAAATTAGTGGATGATTTAGGGAAAACCGTTATTATTGTCATTCATGATATTAACTTTGCTTCTTGCTACTCAGATTATATTGTAGCCCTAAAAGATGGTGTCATTGCTAAGGAGGGGAGTACAAAAGATTTAATTCAGCAAGAGGTCTTAGAACAAATTTATGAAATGCCATTTAACATTCAAGAAGTTAATGGACAAAGAATTTGTGTGTATTTTTAAAAGGATAAGTAATTAAAAAAATAGGTTTATAAAAAGAAAGAGGAATAAAAATGAGTAAAAAATTATTAGTATCAGCATTAGCTATTATGACATTAGCATTTACAGGATGTGGTGCAAATACAACAGGAACAAATAACAATGTAGCCTCTACAAGTCCAGAAGTAAGTGAAACAACAGCTACAGAAAATAATGCCTCAGAAGAAACAGGTACAGTAAAAGTAGTACACGCTTTAGGAGAAACTGAAGTACCTAAAAATCCTAAAAATGTGGTAGTAATGGATTTTGGAATGTTAGATGGATTAGATGCTTTAGGTATAGAAATAGTTGGCTTACCACTTAGCAGTTCATTACCAAGTTATTTATCAGCATATAATGACGAAAGTACTTATACTAATGTAGGTTCACTTAAAGAAATTGATTTAGAAAAAATTTTTGAATTAGAGCCAGAGCTTATTATTACAGGTAGTAGACAAGCAGATTACTATGAAGAATTAAGTAAAATTGCACCAACTGTACAACTTAGTGTAGATGCTTCAGATTATATGAATTCATTTAAAACAAATATGACTTATTTAGGAGAAATCTTTGATAAGGAAGAGGAAGTAAGTGCTAAGATTGCAGAAATAGAAACTAAAATTAATGAAGTAGGTGAAAAAGCTAGAGCAAAAGATGTGAACGCGCTGATTACACTTGCAAATGGTGATGCCTTTAGTGTTTATGGTAATGGCTCAAGATTTGGTATTATCCACAATGAATTTGGCATTAAAGCAGTAGACGAAAACATTGAAGTATCTAATCATGGTCAAAATGCTTCATTTGAATACATTGTAGAGCAAAACCCAGATTATTTATTCGTTGTAGACCGCTCAGCAGTAACAACTGGAGAAGGTTCAGCAGAGGAAATGTTTGATAACGAACTCATTCGTCAAACAGATGCTTATAAAAATGGACGTATTGTTTACCTTGACCCAGTAGTATGGTATACAGCTGGTGGTGGTTTCACATCAACACAAATTATGATTGATGAAATTAGTAATGCATTAGAAAAATAAAAACAGTAAAGGTCTAATTTTTAGGAGAAATCTTAAAAATTAGACCTTTATATAATGAAAAAATATTTTGTGCTATTTTAAAATACATAATCTTGACGTAAATAGTTTTGTGATGCAAACTAAAATATATGTTGTCTTGTAGTAGAAAAGCTACTAAATGTAATCATAATAATATATGAACTGAAAGGAGTCTTAAAATGCAATTAGGAAACAGATCATTAAATATAATATTATTAAAATGTTTTTTTTCAATATTTCTGCTCTATATACTTTTCACACCTATTATGTTTATTTACAATATTAATACTAATATTTCAGGGTGGTATTTTATGATTGCAAGTATCCTAAAGTTGGGTTTAATTGCTACGATAGGTATTGTAATTAGAAAAAAGAATAAAGGTATGCTTATCAATAATAGAAAACAAGCTAAGATGTATATGGTTATCATTTCTATGGGGTTAGCTATTGTTGGAACGTTACATTTTCTAGATATTCCTCTAAAAATTTATGATATTGTGTCTAGAGCAATTGGTATATATAATATGCCAACTACAAATTTATTTCTAGTTATTTTGTATGAACAATTATTTTCAAATTATCTAGTTACTAGTATGTTAATATGTTCAGCGATAGTATTCTGTTATAGACCTAATCCAAAAAATCTTAAAGAAAATTTGGACTGTACGATTTAGGATTTAAAGAGATTAAGCAGAGTTTAAAAGATGGCTTCTATTACAGGAGTCATTTTTTTATCCCCATATTAAAACTATGACACTGATTTGTGTATTGAATTAATAATTACTGTACAAACTAATGATTTCAGATGATTTTTTCTTGAGTTCAGTAATGGCTTCCACAGGATGTATGATTTCTATATCCTTTCCATATCCAAAGGCGAATTCAACTCCTTGAAACATAGCATCAAAGTTTATATCCACGTATATTTTATCATCTTTAACTACTGTATTTATGATATTAATAAATTGCCTCTCCTTAATATGATTTATGATAGAATGATTAACTTTAAAGGTAAATTTATGCTTTGGAATAGTAGACTTAAAATTACCAGTACTTAATTTCCAATAGTCTTCTAAATTAAAATCATTAGGTCTATTAAATGGTTCATTTGTTGAAGAAGCATATTCAATATTTATAACTTTATAAGTTTTAATAACCTTATTATGCTCTCCTATTAAATACCAAATGCCTCTCTTGCAAACCAATCCTAATGGCTTTAAAATCACTTCTTTTGTTCCAGTTGCTTTTCTATATATAATTTTTGAAATAGTATGATTCCAAATATCATCCTGTAAAGTAGAAAGTATATCTTTATCAATTTTAATAGGATTTTCATTCCAAGTGTGCATATCTATATAGATATAGTTTTGAAGACTTTTAATTTCCTCTATTTGATTTTGAGAAGAATTGCCTAGTAATTTTAGCAAGGTATTCTTATTTACCTTTTCGATTCCTAAATCCTCTAAAATTTTATCACTTGTAGGAGCAAATAATGAGTAGAGTTCATTCCTATTTAGCCCACTTAGAGTAGTCTTATAATTTCCTAATAGTTTTATACCACCATTAGAACCTCTATCTGTAAATATAGGAATACCTAAATAGCTTAATGATTCAATATCTCTATAAATAGTTCTAACTGATACTTCTAATCTTTGAGCTAAATCGCTTGCTGTTAATTGCTTGTGTATTTGTAATAGCATTAGTATTGAAATTAATCTATCTGCTTTCATAATATTCCTTTCTTAATATGACATAGGATGTCAGTTATTATAACTTATAATATATTTTGTATCAACGAGAAGAATTTATAAGATAATCATATCAGAGATAAATTGGAGGATAAAAGAAATGGATGGAAAAATAATATTAAACTTAGCAATAAGCTTAGATGGGTACATAGCAGATGAGAATGGAGGATTTAATTGGATAATGGGTGATGGTAACAACACACTTAGTACTGACGAGAAGTGGGATTACGATAAATTTTTAGAAGATATTGATGTTGTAGTTATGGGGAAAAATTGTTATGACCAAGGTTTTCATAAAGACTTTGTTGGAAAAAATGTATATATTGCAACTTCTAAAGAAATAAAAAATTATGAAAACTATTACTTCATAAATGGCGATATCGTAAAGAGTGTAAAAAAATTGAAAAATGAAGGTAAAAATATATTTTTATTTGGTGGTGGTATAGTAATTGACCACTTTGTGAAGGCAGATGTAATTGATGAGTATGTAATAGGGATAATACCTACTATTTTAGGTAAGGGGAGAAAGTTATTTTTAGAAAACAATCCTAAAATAGATTTAGAACTTCAATACTATTCAGTTGATAGTGGCGTTGTAGTACTGAAATATTTAAAGAGAAAGAAGTAGACTTATCATAAAATACAATAATTTAATGAAAAAACAGATAAAAATATGGTACACTAGAGGGTGAGATGGGTTTATGTAAGAGGATTCATAGATAAAAATTGAATAAAGGATGGGGAACTTTATGAAGAAAACGATTTTAGTTAAGATAGGGTTACTATTTATAATAGGTTGTATGACAGTAGGTATGACCTACGGGGCAACAGGAAAAGAAGTCATAACAGAAGAATCTTTTATTAAGGAACTTTTACAGTTAGGATTAGGGAAGTATACCAGTTTATCAGGTGGTGATTTGCCACTAACCAGGGAACGAGCTGCAGTTTTAATCGTAAATAGCTTAGGGTATGAAGGAATTAGCAAAGAAATGGAAAATAGATTTAAGGATGTTGTAGACTATAAGGGGGAAATTAACCTGGTTTGTGAACTGGGGTTTTTAGGTGAAACGGGAAATGATATTTTTAGCCCAAAACAAACAGTATCGTATGATACTGCACGAATCATTTTACAAAGATTAACTGATAAACTCAATTCTAAAACAAACTGGTCTCACGCTTGTTATGCGATTCAGTCTAGTAGTCAAATGGAACAGATAAAAAATTATAATGCAGTAAGCTTTGGATGGGCTGAGTTAAAGGTATCAGAAGTAGATGGAGGTTTTGTTTTAAGTACTAATAATTTAGCAAGTGATTTTAAAGTGCCATCAGGATTTGAAAAGCCTATAGATTTTGCAAAAGCAAATAGTGTAGAAACCTATTTGATGATTTATTTAGAAAACAAAGGAGAAAGTGTTTATAAGCTTTTAACAAATGAAAAGCAAAGAGCACAGTTAATCACTGAATTAATCCAATTAGTAAATGGGGTTACAAAAGATGGACAGACAAGAAGTTTTGATGGTTTAACAATAGATTTTGAACAATTTAAGTCAGCTGAGTTAAAATCACCTTATGTAACGTTCTTAAAGGAATTAAAAGATGAACTTAAAAAGTTAAACAAAAAGCTTAATGTAGCTGTTCAGCCTACTTTATACTTCAAGGGATATGATTATAAAGGAATTAGTGAGGCAGCAGATCATGTGATTTTAATGGCTCATGATTATGCAACAAAAAGCTTAAGCCCATTGGAGCAAGAAAGTGGTGTTTGTATGACTCCAGTGACACCTATTAATAGAGTGTATACATGTCTTAAAGAGGCAAGTGAGGCGATAGCAGATAAAAGTAAAATAGTGATTCAAATCTCTTTTGATAGTAGGCAGTGGCAACTAAAAGATAATAGGGTAATACATAGCATAGCTTATACACCAAGCTATAATAAAATTGATGCTAGGCTGAAGGAGAGTGGCACAAATATTTTTTATGATACAACTTACCAAAACCCATATGCCCATTATACAAAGGATGGTATTAAAAATGTTATGTGGTATGAAAATCAAAGAAGTATAGAGGCAAAAATAACATTAGCTAAGTTATTAGGGATTACAAATACTTCTTATTGGAGATTAGGGATTATTAAAATACTATAATATATTTTTGATAAGGATTAAAAATTTAAAAGATATTAAGTACAACAGGAGTTGGAATAATCTCTAGTGTTTTTTATGCTTACATAGGAAAATCACGTTCAAGGAGACATGCTAGATTCTTTTGAGAAAAGGATTTAATCTAGTGTATAATCTTGGAACGTGATTTTTTATAATTTATGCAGTAAAATAAAAAAGACTATTGACGAATGTCAATTAAGAGAGTAAAATATTAATGACTACAAGGTAAGTAGTAGTAAAGATAAGGCTTAAGTTTTTTGGTAAACTAAGAGTTTATTGAAACGGGGTGTGGCTCAGTTTGGCTAGAGCGCCTGATTTGGGTTCAG
>JARKVN010000033.1 GCA_029851645.1 Cellulosilyticum sp.
TAGATACCAACAACTTTAGTTATGAAGCACTTTCTAGTTATATGGATGAGCATATTGGTAGCATGAGCTATCATATTCAAGCTTTAAATCATACGAAGAAAGAAAATAACTATTTACCTATTTTCTGTATTCAATCTAAAGCCTTGCTAGATGAAGTGAAAGAGCAAACCAAGTTGATGAAAGAAGTCATGCTTCATACTTCCTTTGAAAATAAAGACCGTCTACTTGAAATCATTCGTGAAATGAAAGCATTAATGGAAGCTTCTATTAGTGGAGAAGGTCATCGTCTAGCGTATGGTAGACTTCTTTATCATCTATCTCATGCAGAGCACTTTGAAGAAAAAGCAAGAGGGCTTACCTTCTATCACTTTGTATGTGATATTGAAAAGAACTGGAAAGATGTTCAAGATGAAACGGTAGCTTGTTTAAAAGAAGCTTATCATTTCTTAGCCAATAAAACACGCTTAGTTGTAGGGGTAACAGTAGATGAGGAATCAGTAGAGAATGTTATTTCAGCCATTGATGAAACCCTAAGTGATATTCCAGCCAAAGAAGTTAAGACACTTAAACGAGACTTTAAAATTTCAGAAGAAAAAGAAGCTTTAATTTATCCAAGTAATGTCAATTATGTTGCAACAGGATATAATTTTAAAGCTTTAGGTTATAACTATCATGGCGGGCTTCAAATGCTTAAAACTATTCTTTCCATGAATTATCTATGGGGTAGAGTTCGTGTTCAAAATGGTGCATACGGTTGTTTCTGTGATTTTAGAAAGAGTGGTAATATGTTCTTTGTTTCTTATAGAGATCCTAACATAGACCAAACTCTTGCTATTTACAAGGAAGTTGCAGCATTTGTTGAAAATCTTGAGCTTTCTGAAAGAGAAAAGTTGCAATATCTCATTGGGACGATTAGTCAAATGGACTTCCCTTTTACACCAGCTACAGAAGGAAAGACAGGTCAAATCTATTATCTAATGGATGTAAAAGAAGAGGATGTTCAAAAAACTCGAGATGAGTTATTTATGACGGATAATGAAGTGCTTAGAAGTTTTGCGCCAATGCTTAGAGACTGCTTAGCGCAAAATCAATATTGCGTTTTTGGAAATGCACAAAATGTTGAAAGTGCACAAACTGAATTTAAAGAAAAAACCACTGTTTAAAAGAATAGAAGGGTATATTATGAAAAGTCCTTTAGCTATTTAAGTTCTTAGGTAGCTAGAGGACTTTTTTGTAGAAGTTTAAAAGTGAAAGCATATACGAAAAGTAAAAAATTTGTTATAATAAATGAATGAAACATTAATATAAGTGGTGAAAAAATGAAACAGATTGTAATTACTCCCAAAGAAGCAAATCAAAGATTAGATAAATTTTTATTAAAATACTTAAATCAATGTCCTAAAAGTTTAATTTATAAAGGGATGCGTACGAATAAAATTAAATACAATGGTAAGAAGCCAAAAGGTAATGAAATTCTAAAAGAAGAGGATGAAATAAAACTTTTCTTTAAAGAAGAGCAGATGGATACGTTCATTTCAAAAAAACAAATAAAAAAAGTAGCCATTCATTTTGAAAAAGTTTATGAGGATGAACATTTACTAATTGTTAACAAGCCTAGGGGACTACTTACTCAAAAAGATTCCCCAGAAAGCCAATCCTTAGCAGATGAAGTGCTTTACTATTTAAAAGAAAATGGAAGCTATAATCCAGCCACGAGTCAAGGGTTTACACCAGCACCTTGTAACCGGTTAGATCGAAATACGGCGGGCATTGTACTAGTAGGTAAAGATATACCTACCTTACAGACATTAAGTAGTATGCTCCAGACTAAAGAAATTTCAAAGTATTATATGTCCATTGTGTTAGGGCGTATCACATCTCCTATGACTTTAAAAGGTTACCACAAGAGGACGACTGGAAAAAATGAAGTCATCATTACAAATGAATATGTAGAGGGTGCTAAGCCTGTGGAAACAAGAATTTTACCTTTACAAACCAATGGGCGCTATACCTTAGTAGAGGTACAACTTGTAACAGGTAAAACACATCAAATACGTGCACATTTAAGTCAAATAGGCCATCCAATTATTGGAGATCCTAAATATGGTGATGCATTAGAAAATGCCTATTTTGAACAAAAGTATGGTTTAAAATACCAAATTCTATGTGCTTATAAAGTGAAATTTGAATTATGCAAAGCCCCTCTTGAATATTTACAAAACCGTGTCTTTACTGTGCCATCACCTAAGATTTATTTAGAGATTTGCGCAGGTGAAAAATTATTATAGAAAGTAAAAAATAATTGATTGAAGGACTATAAGTATTAAAAGAAAAAGGAACTTTTATGTAAAGAGACGATCTTTTCACATAGAAGTTCCTTTTTGAGTAAACATTTCATAAGTTGTAGTTTATAATGAAAGATAACGTGTTAGAAAAGCTTTAAAAAGTTCTAAGAGGACAATAATTCAGGGTTATAGCAAGAGGCAATTTGATACGCCTTATTAAGGTCTTGATGTAATAGACAGACATGAATGGCCTTTTCATAATCATGATGCTCTAGAAGAAGACGAACCTGAGCTTTGTAGTCACCAGCTTTAGCATAATAGCTCATAGCTGTTTTTTTATCAAAAGGCTCGATACATTTAGCTGCAAAGTGATAGTGATTTTGGCTAGCTTCCTCAGAGGCAATAAGACATCTACAAGAGGCAATAAGCTGATCTTCTTTCATACAAGTCGCACATTCTAAAGCAGAGTAATAGTCATCTAAAGCTAAAAAAATTCTAAAAGCAGAAGAATAGGACTTAGTAAAATATAAAACAAGTGCATAATCAGAAACTTGCTTAAGGCCTTCGGCTTTTTGGGTCTTGTCCGTACACCTTCTAAACATATCAATAGCGCCAAGTGCATCACAAAGCGTGAGATAGCAATACCCTGCCTCAAAGTAACAATATAAGTCACGATAGAGTTTGGCAGCATGACTAGGGTTAAAATAACTGTAGAAGTAGGCAGCCTGTTTTAAGTCATTGATACGTATACTAATTTTGGCACCTAATTCATAGTACCCTTTTTCATCAGCAAGAGCTAGGGCTTTAGAATAAAGACCTTGTTTTTCATAAGCAATAATAAGGTGTTTGTAAGCTTTTGTCTTTTCAAAGCAAGAAGAAGCATCTGCATATTCCTTACTATCCATATAATAAAGGCCAGCCCAGAAGGATAAATTGCTTTGAGCAAGGGCCTTGGCTTTATCTAAAGGTGCAGCTGAAAAAAAGTTGAAATGGTTACGTTGGCAACGCAATAAAAAAACTAAGTAACGAAGTATAAAATCACCTCCCCTAAAAAATATCCATCTTTATGAATTGAATAAATGATTGAACAACTAACAATATAATAACCAATATTTTACAAAAAATCAAGAAAAGAGGAAAGATTATGGGTTATTGGAATAGTAGAGGTTTAAGAGGGAATGAGTTAGAAGAACAAATCAACCAAACTAATCAGTTGTATAGAGAAAAAAAATTAGGCTTGGTGCAAAAAGTTCCAACGCCTATTAAGCCAATCCGTATTGATTCTGAGAAACGAACCATTACTTTAGCTTATTTTGAACAAAAAAGTACAGTAGATTACATCGGTGTGATACAAGGTATAGCCATTTGCTTTGATGCGAAAGAAACAACTAAAAATTTCTTACCGTTAAGTAATATTCATGAGCATCAGGTCATTTTTATGAGGGATTTTAAAGAACAGGGAGGCGTTGCTTTTTTAGTTGTTTATTTTAAAAAATATGATGAATACTACTTTTTACCTATTGAGGTATTAGAAAAATGGTATGGACAAGCTAAAAAAGGAGGAAGAAAGTCTATACCCTATGAACAATTTGAGAAATCTTATCAAATTTTTATTGAAGGTGGTTTATATATTCATTATCTAAAGGTATTAGAAAAATATGTAAAAGATTAGTGAAGAGGTGTATAAAAGAGGGAAATACTGACAATAATTGAATGGAGGTGAGTCATATGAAATTCACAATCCATAAAAAATTATGGTTTGTTATTTGCCTAATAACTATAATCAGTCTAGTAGGATGTAGTAAAATCAGTTTATTTGAAAACAAAACAGCTGCAAAGCAAGAGCAGCTAGGAAGAGAAGTTCCTATAGAGCTCTATGTACAAGAAGAGATTAAGTCTGGTAAATATGAACCAGATACGGGAATTTATACAGGAGCCTATGTACAAAGGGACGATAATATACAAGGTGATTTATTGACCTATGAAGCATTAATGGGTCAGAAACAAACTTTGAAGGTTTTTGCTTATAAAGCGCAAGAAGGGATTACAAAACAAGAAATTTTAAGATGTATCGCCCAGAAGAAAACACCGTACATTAAGCTTGTATTAGATACAAGCTACGATTTAACGCCATTATATCAACTTATTTTTGACTTAAAAGAAAATTACCATATTCCTATTTTTATTGAACTCTATCCATTAACTGAAAAGGATTATGAGGTCAAAGCTTATAAAGAAACCTATCAAAGAGCTTACGAAATCTTGCATAAATACTTGTCTAACATTGTTGTTGTATGGAGTACAGATGAGTCCAGAGTCATGGATATGGCACTTTACTATCCAGGAAATAGCTATGTAGATTGGGTAGGTCTTAATGTTTATATGCCACGCTATAAAAATGGTGAAAGATATAGTTATGATGTTACTAAGAACCTAGAGTATTGGTATAAATCTTATCAAGAAAAGAAACCACTACTCATCTCTTCTTTGGCTATCTCCCACTTTTCTAGGGTAGATCATGCGTATGCCATTCAAGAAACAAAAGACCAGCTTACATTATTTTACGACAAGATTTTAGAAGATTATCCACGTCTTAAAGGAATTATTTATGTAGATGTAGATATGGCACAGGTTAGCAAGAAGGGGCAAGATGATTATCGTCTAACGGGACAACCTTCTTTGATGGAAACGATGAAAAGCTTATCCTTACCTTTGGAAATTCATGCTACTTTACAAGAAGATGAGAAAAAAATAAATTGTTATATGAAATACAGTATTATAGGAACTTATTTTGATGAAGCTCTTTATATTCCAGAAGAATATATGGCTTTATGTTTTAAAGAAGTGCCATTAAAGAAGATCCAATATGTTCAAAATTTAAGTGGAGAATTGTTTTATGCTTATGAAGATATACAAAAGTATTACATGACCTACTATAAAGCATAAAAAGTAAGCATGTATTTTTAGCATTCACCATATATTTTAAAGAGACCTTAGACAGTAAAGGAAGTGAAATATATGGTGGATTTTTCTAAGCTTATTTTAGAGGATCGTAAGGAACGCAAGACGAA
>JARKVN010000040.1 GCA_029851645.1 Cellulosilyticum sp.
GGTGGCGGTACTGGTCTTTCAACCATGCTAAAAGGGATTAAGGAGTATACTTCTCATATTACAGCCATTGTGACGGTTTCAGATAATGGAGGAAGTTCTGGTAAATTACGAGAAGAGATGGGCATTATGCCACCAGGGGATATTAGAAACTGTTTGGTTGCTTTAGCGAATACAGAACCGATTATGGAAAAAGTTTTACAATACCGTTTTAAAGAGGGCTGCTTAAGTGGGCAGAGTTTAGGGAATTTATTACTTGCAGCATTAACAGAAATTACAGGAAGCTTTGAGGAGGCTGTACATGTAACGAGTAATGTACTTGCTATTACTGGCAAAGTCCTTCCTGTTACTTTAGAAGATGTGCATTTACATGCGGTGTTTGATGATGGCAAGTTGGTGATTGGGGAGACAGAAATTGTAGCATATGGTAAAGAAAAAGAAAGTAATATTTGTCATATAGAACTCTTACCCAAATGTCCAGAGCCAACCAAAGAGGTCATAGCAGCTATTAGGAAGGCAGATATCATTGTATTAGGTCCAGGAAGTTTATATACAAGTATTATTCCTAATTTACTAGTAAAAGATATTAGCAAGGAAATTTGTGCTTCTAAAGCAGAGAAAATTTATATTGCTAACATTATGACACAGCCTGGCGAGACTTCTCATTTTAGTTTAGAAGAGCATTTAATCGTTTTAGAACAATATTTAGGGAAAAATATAATCCATAAAGTAATTGTTAATAATCAAGAAGTAGAATCACTTTATATGAAGCAATATGAAGATGAGGGGGCGAAGCTATTAACAGTAGATAAAAGTCATGAGATATGGCAAACTGTTAAGAAGCTTGAAGTTCCACTTATTAAGTTGTATGGCAAAAAGAAGCTTATAAGGCATGACCCAGAAAAATTGGCACGATGTATATTTGAGGAATCATAAAAGAAAATTACATAAGATGAGGTGAAAAAAATGTCCTTTTCTTTTGATGTAAAAAAAGAACTCACATGTGTACCATTAGGAGCACGGCATTGTATGCTTGCAGAACTTGCAGCAATGATTATTATGGCTGGAGAGATTAAGTACGAAAATCATCAATTTTGTGTTAAATTTCAAACCGAAAATGCAGCGATTGCAAGAAAATACTTTACAATAGTAAAAAAAGCTTTTAATATAAATACAGAGATAGTTCTAAAGACAAACAAAAAGTTTCACAAAAAACAAACCTATATGTTAGTTACTAAAGATAGTGATGAAGCTTATAAGATTTTAGTGGCTACAACGTTATTAAAATATGAAGGTGAGCATGTTGTTTTACGTGACCATGTTGATTTAACCGTTATTCAAAGCACATGTTGTAAAAGAGCTTATTTACGAGGTGCCTTTCTAGGGGCAGGTTCAGTAAGTGACCCAGAGAAGGGATACCATCTTGAATTTGTCAACCCAACTGAGAAACATGCAGCATTTTTACAAGATATGATGTCTACTTTAGAGATGGACCCTAAAGTAGTTGCACGAAAAGGAAATTATGTATTGTACTTAAAAGAAGGGACACAAATTGTAGACTTGCTAAATATTATGGGAGCTCATGTAGCTCTTATGGAATTAGAAAATGTACGTATTGTTAAAGAAGTTAGAAATAACGTCAATCGTATTGTTAACTGCGAAACTGCAAACCTCAAAAAGATTGTTTCAGCAGCTGTGAGGCAAATGCAAGATATTGAATATGTACAAAATACGATTGGGATTTCAGCACTCCCTGAAAATTTACAACAGGTGGCAACTTATCGTCTAGAATATCCAAGTAGTTCACTTAAGGAGCTTGGTGAATTATTAACACCTCCAGTAGGGAAATCAGGGGTCAATCATAGACTAAAAAAAATTAGTGAAATAGCAGATCATATTAGGGAAACAAGAGGAGGAAAATAAGTAATGGTTAAAGAAAGTCTCAAGTTAGAATTAAAAAATGGTCTTGAAGCAAGACCAGCGGCATTATTTGTACAAATCGCAAGCAAGTTTGAAAGTCATATTTCAGTTATTGTAAATGAAAAACAAGTTAATGCAAAAAGTATCATGGGCATGATGTCTTTAGGCGTAATTAAAGGTCAAGTGATGGAAGTCATTGCTGAAGGTCAAGATGAGAAAGAAGCAGTAGATGCACTGATTCAATTTTTAAAAACACAAGAAGTAGATGAATAATAGAAAATAGTAGCCTCTACTGGCTTAGGGAAACCTAAGGGTAGAGGCTTTTTTGTAAGATTTATTGGGTCTATCTAGCAAAAGTTCGCGCAACAATTGTAGATTTTTGGTAACTATCTAGGTATAATAAAAAACATAAAAATAAAATATATAAGAGGAGGAAAGTGCGTGAGGGTAAAGAGAAGATCTTGTTACATAACTTTACTTGTAGTATGGCTATGCTTATTTTCATATAGTTTATTAGGAGCACATCCTAGTTTAGTCAAAGTTGGACTGATTTCCATTTATAATAATGTTTCATCCATTACTTTATCAAGCGATGAAGCAATAGCAATTGGATATTATGATGAAGGGGGTTTTACAAAGATAGGAAGCTTACCAAGTGAGCGTATTACGATTTCTAAATTAACAGGCTCATATTACGATTTAGGTAAAACTTATTACAGTTATGAGGAAGCGGCAAGTGTAGCACGAGACTTATCAGGTATTCCTGTATATATGGAAGATGGTTTGTTTGCTGTTTACTCTAAAGTGGCTAATGGTAATGGAGTTTCAAATAGTATACAACGTTATGTAGTAAAAGATATGAATGGAGCAGAGTTTTTGATTTTTAATAAAGCAAGTAGAGAGCTTGTTTTTAGAGGATATGATAGAGCTTCGGGATTATATTTAACAGGAGTAGGAACAAATAAGAAATATCGTGGAGCGATAGGTGTTGGTGGAACTACAGGTATTACGCCATATAATATTCTAGATATAGAAGAATATTTATATGGTGTGGTACCTGGAGAAATGCCTGCTTCATGGCCAGAAGAGGCTTTAAAGGCACAGGCTGTAGCAGCACGTTCTATTGCGATTTATCAGTATAATCGTTATGTAAGTGCTGGATACAATCTAGTAGACACAACAGCAACTCAGGTTTATGGAGGCTATACTAAAGAAGATCCTCGTACCAATGCCGCTGTAGATGCAACAAGAGGACAAACCATTAACTATAATGGTAAAGTAGCTGAAGCAGTATATTTTTCAACAAGTGGGGGCGTGACAGAGTCAGCTGTTAATGTATGGGGAGGGGCTATTGACTACCTTGTTGGTGTATCTGATAGCTATGAAACAGAACCTGAGCAACCTACATGGTC
This sequence comes from Cellulosilyticum sp., assembly GCA_029851645.1. GTDB lineage: Bacteria > Bacillota > Clostridia > Lachnospirales > Cellulosilyticaceae > Cellulosilyticum. The sequence continues at coordinate 3,330 of JARKVN010000040.1, forward strand.
ACGTAGTATTACGATGAGCGAAATAGATACATGCCTTGCTAAACAAGGTATTGGTATTGGGAAAGCACAAGGTATTCAAATTATGTCAAGAACAGACTCAGGGCGTGTACAAGAAATGAAGATTTTAGGAAGTAATGGCAGTCATATGATTACCTCAGAGAATATTAGAACATTTTTTAGTAGTACAAATGAAGGATCTCTAAAAAGTCGTTTATTTAGCTTTTCAGAAGGAATTGTAGAGCCTACAGAGTATAATAAGGCAACTTCATCTCATATAGTAACAGTGCTGTCTGCCAATGGAATGACAACGTCATCTTTAAGTGATTTAGTAGCAACAAATGGTAGAACAATTTCTGATTTAGGAGAAAATGTATTAGCTAACTCAAGTACAGAAATAACTCCATTTACAAATAAAGATAATAGTGTTGGCAGTAACAACTTACAAGAAAGTGAAACCGTTTGGGGAGATTTTACAATCTATGGAAAAGGCTTTGGTCATGGTGTAGGGATGTCACAAAGTGGAGCAAAAGGCATGGCAAAAGCGGGATTTGATTATATTTCTATTTTAAAACATTACTACACAGGGATTACTGTAGGGTAGAAATTTAATAAAGAAAATAGCTAGAGCCATACTAAGTAAGATGAAATAGTATGGCTTTATTTTTTATTTTTTTGTGGTATAATGTGATTTACAAATATAAGGAAAACTTGATTTATACCTTGAGTATCAAAGGAAGAGAGTAGGTAGGAGATAATATATGAAGACATCGGATTTTTATTTTGATTTACCAGAAAAGCAAATTGCACAAGTCCCTCTTGAAGATCGTACAAGTTCAAGGCTTATGGTACTAGATAAACAAACAGGAGAAACAAAACACCAACATTTTTATGATATCATGAAGTATTTAAATGAAGGGGATTGTCTTGTCTTAAATGATACAAGAGTGATACCAGCAAGACTTTTTGGAGCAAGACCATCAGGTGGAAAGGTAGAATTTTTATTACTTACACGTAAAGATGAAAAGAAGTGGGAAGTGTTAGTAAAACCAGGTAAAAAAGCACGTCCTGGGGATGAGATTATTTTTGGAGAAGGAATTTTAAAGGCTAAGGTGGAAGAGGTTATTGAAGATGGTAACCGTATTGTAAGTTTTGAATATGATGGAATTTTTGAAGAGGTATTAGACCGTTTAGGGGAAATGCCATTACCACCATATATTCATGAAAAGCTCGAAGATAGAGAGCGTTATCAAACGGTTTATTCTAAACATGAAGGAAGTGCAGCTGCACCTACAGCAGGTCTTCACTTTACAAAAGAGCTATTACAGCAAATTAAAGACAAAGGTGTAAAAATTGCATATGTCACACTACATGTTGGCTTAGGAACTTTTAGACCAGTTAAAGTAGAGGATGTTTTAAATCATGAGATGCACTCAGAATTTTACCAAATTGATGAAGAGAACGCAGCGCTTATTAATGAAACCAAAAAGGCAGGAGGTCGCATTATATCTGTGGGGACAACTAGTACAAGAACGTTAGAGTCCAATGCAGATGAAAAAGGGTTTGTATCAGCACGTAGTGGATGGACTAATATTTTCATTTATCCAGGTTACACCTTTAAGTGTATTGATGCGCTGATTACCAATTTTCATTTGCCAGAATCCACACTGATTATGCTGGTTAGTGCGCTTGCAGGAAAAGAACATACATTAGCTGCTTACAATGAAGCAGTTAAAGAAGATTATAGGTTCTTTAGCTTTGGGGATGCCATGTTTATTAAATAGTTTTGTTTTATGATAAAAAGGCAGATAAAGCTTAGTTCATATCTAAAATAAAATAGATGCAAGTGAGTCCTATAACTTGCATCTATTTTATTTTAGGGATTTATCGTAGGATTAGATAATCCAAGTAAGGCAAAGTCATGATTTTCTTTTAGTGCAAGGCAATAAATCATTTCATTGGTATTTAGATTATATAGAGTTAAGTAATTACGATATATAGGATGAATGCCATCATATGTAATGGTGTACAAAATATTATTGTCTAAGAAAGAATCTACAAGGCCTACTTCTTTATTAGGTAAATTCACACGTCCTGAAGAGATAGGGCGTAAATTTTGGTCAAAGACAGCATAA
>JARKVN010000043.1 GCA_029851645.1 Cellulosilyticum sp.
CCCATTTCATAAACTCTTTCAAAACCACCTACGATAAGGCGTTTCAACTTAAGTTCTGGAGCAATTCTCATGTACATATCAATATCTAATGCATTATGATGTGTAATAAATGGGCGAGCTGCTGCACCACCTGCAATATCATGAAGTATTGGTGTTTCTACTTCAATGAAGTTTTGTCTATCTAAGAAGTTTCTTATAGAACGAATGATGGCACTACGTTTTTTGAATGTTTCTTTAACTTCTGGATTTACAATAAGATCTACATAACGTTGACGATATCTCATCTCTACATCTTTAAGACCATGATATTTTTCTGGTAAGATTTGTAAGCTTTTAGATACAAGTTGTACAGATTTTGCACGAACTGAGATTTCACCCTTTTGTGTTCGGAAAATGTAACCTTCAATTGCAACAATATCACCAATATCAAATTTCTTGAAATCAGCATAATCCTCTTCGCCAAGTTCATCTTTTCTTACATAAGATTGAAGACGTCCTTCCTCATCTTGAATTGTAATAAAAGAAGCTTTCCCCATATCACGTTTTGCCATGATACGACCTGCCACTTTAACAAAAGTTCTTTCTGACATTTCATGCTCTTCTAAAGTGCTTTCCATCTCTTCAAAGTTTTTCTTAGCTGTTTCACTATGAGTTGTAATTTCTACTCTAGTTACTTTAAAAGGATCTTTTCCTTTTTCTTGAAGCATGTTTAATTTGTCGTATCTTACTTTGATTAATTCATTAACATTCTCTTGTACTTGATTTTGATCAGACACTTCTGATTCCTCCTCGATTGTCTTACTTTAATTTGTAATACTTAAAATTTCGTATTTGTCTACACCCTCAGCTGTTTCAACTTCTACAACATCACCAACTTTATGATTTAAAAGTGCCATACCTACTGGTGATTCATTAGAAATCTTACCATTCATAGGGTCTGCTTCTGTTGACCCAACAATTAAATAATCTACTTCCTCTTCAAAAGTATGGTCATAAAGTCTTACTTTATAACCTGGTTTTACGATTTCAACTGCATCATCTTCTGCATCAATAACTGTTGCATTTTTAAGCATATTTTCAACTTCTACAATACGCACTTCAATTTCAGCTTGTTCTTCTTTTGCTGCATCATATTCTGCATTTTCAGAAAGGTCCCCTTGAGCTCTCGCTTCTTTTAACTTTTCTGCAACATCATTACGTCTTGTTGTTTTTAAGTGTTCAAGCTCTGCCTCTAATTTTTTAATCCCCTCGTATGTGAGTAATACTGATTTGCTTGCCATATTTTTACTCCCTTTCTTACATCTTTCTATTATGATTTATATACTTCCTATTTCTATCCTGCTATTTTCGTATTTTTTCAATTCAACAATTATACCTTAACCCATTTCGGTTGTCAACTTGAGTAATTTTTTCCAGTATTCTTCTATTTCATAAACTACTACTCGTTAGATGCTGACATATGATGCTCCATCATATAAGTACGCTGCCTTTCTAAGCACTCTTCTAATAACCTTTCGATGTCCTCATAAGTTTCCACACTTGTCATTAAACGACGAAGCTCTGTAGCCCCATGAACGCCTCTTACATAGTTCGTTAAATGAGAACGCATTTCTCTAATGCCGACATATTGTCCTTTATAAGCCTCTAACATTTTAGCATGTTTTAAGATAACTTCAACCCTTTCCTCAAAAGTTGGCTCCGGAAGGAGTTCTCCTGTCTCTAAGTAATGAGCCACTCTCTTAAAAATCCAAGGATTTCCCTGCGCAGCTCTTGCAATTAATACAGCATCACATCCTGTATAATCTAACATTCTTTTAGCATCTTGTGGCGTTCTAATATCCCCATTCCCTATAAGAGGTATGGAGATATTTTCCTTTACTTCCTTAATAATATCCCAGTCTGCCACACCACTATAAAACTGCTCTCTTGTCCTTCCGTGAAGGGCTATGGCACTTGCACCAGCTTGCTCAATGATTTTAGCAACTTCTACTGCATTAATATTCTCCTCGTCAAATCCCTTACGAATCTTTACTGTAAGTGGTTTTGTTAAGGCTGTAGAAACAGCATGTACAATCTCACCTATTAACTCAGGATATTTAAGAAGGGCTGAACCCTCAGCATTTTTAGTGATTTTAGGTGCAGGGCATCCCATATTAATATCTATGAAGTCTACCTCTGTTTCTTCCACCTTTTTTGCCATTTCACTTAAAATTTTTGGGTCGCTCCCAAAAAGCTGTGCGCCAATTGGGTGTTCTTTAGGATCTACATAAAGTAGTTCGCTTGTTTTTACATTTTCATAAAGTAAGCCTTTCGCACTTACCATCTCTGTTGTCATCATACCAACGCCGAACTCTTTACAAATTATTCGAAATGGATAATCTGTAACCCCCGCCATTGGTGCAAGAAATACATTGCTTGGCGTTTCCACTGAACCAAATTTCATTCTCTTTTCTCATCCTATCTATTTTTTTCATATATAATTGCTAGGCCTTTAAGGGTTAATAGGCCATCATAATGGTCAATCACATCTGTACTGTTTTGAATAATTTTAGAAAGGCCACCTGTTGCTACAATCTTTAACTGCTCTACATCAAGCTCTTTCTTAACCTTCTTAACAATATATTCGATTTGACCAATATAACCATAAACTAATCCTGACTGCATAGCAGTTACTGTATTCTTACAATCTAAGATTCCTCTTGTTTTCTTAATTTCCATATGTGGAAGTTGTGCTGCTCTTTGCCATAAAACATCTGCACAAATCCGAATTCCTGGAGTAATTAAGCCACCAATAAATTCACCTTTTCCATTAACAATGTCATAAGTTGTGAACGTTCCAAAATCAATAGCAATACATGGTCCACCATAAAGTTCATAGGCAGCTACACAATTGACAATACGGTCTGCGCCAACCTCTCTTGGGTTATCTGTTCTTACTGCAAGACCTGTCTTAAGTCCAGGACCTACCATAAGAGGCTTGTGTCTTAGGTATCTTTTGATGCCATTAGAAAACGAATACATGATATCTGGTACCACTGATGAAACAATAACAGCCGTAATCCCTTTAGGATCTATGCCCCTTTGTCTTAAAAGATCTACCATCATAATACCATATTCATCTGATGTACGTGGCGTCTGCGTCGTTAATCGGAAACTAGCAATTAATTCTAATCCATTCATGACCCCCATAACAATATTCGTATTTCCTATATCTATCGCTAATAACATGCTCTTGTCTCTCCTCATCTCATTGTTAACTTTAGCTTAACCTTCAAAAAACAGGTACCTTTTTCAGGTACCTGCCACCCCTTTAGCACATACTGATGCTAAACTTATCCTTTTACATAAGACAAATACTCTTTGACCTTATCTAAAATGACATGACTAAGTTCTGACTTATACATTTTATCATGTTCTGTAATGGAACCATCTTTTTCTATAATAGTAGCAATATTTGTATCTCCTTTAAATCCAGCTCCTGCCACTGCAATATTATTGGCTACAATGAAGTCTAGATTTTTCTTTTCAATCTTTTGTTTTGCATACTCTATTATATTTTGCGTTTCTGCTGCAAAGCCAACTAAAATTTGATGCGTTTTCCTCTCTCCTAAACTTTGTAATATGTCTGGATTAGGAACAAGTTCTAACACTAGATTATTACCTGTCTTTTTAATTTTATGCTCACTTTCATCCTTAGGTCTAAAATCAGCTACAGCAGCTGTCTTAATGACTGCATCAGCCCACTCAAATTTACTGTGCATGGCTTCATACATCTCTCTAGCACTTTTAACCTGAATGTAACTTACTCCCTTAGGGCATTCTAACTGAGTGACACCTGATACTAGAATGACTTTGGCTCCACGCTTTGCAGCCTCTTCTGCAATGGCATATCCCATTTTACCTGAGGAATGATTGGTAAGATAACGCATTGGGTCAATTGCTTCAATCGTAGGCCCTGCTGAAATGAGAATATGTTTTCCTTCTAAATCCCTAATCGTCTCACTTTGAATTTCTTCTTTCTCATAGGTAGTTTGACCATTTTCTAAGTAGTTTACTACATATTCTACGATTCGTTCTGGGGTAGGTAATTTACCTTGCCCTAAATCTCCACAAGCTAACCACCCTGAATCCGGTTCAATAAATAAATAACCTTTTTCTTTGAGATAGGCTATATTGTCTTGTACAATAGGATTTTCATACATAGCCGTATTCATAGCTGGCGCAAAAACAACAGGGCATTTAGTTGCCATCACAGTAGTAGAAAGCATATCATCTGCAATACCATGAGCTACTTTGCCAATAATATTAGCTGTAGCTGGTGCAATAAGCATTAAATCTGCTTTCTTAGCAAGAGCAATATGCTCCACTTCCCATGTTTTAGGGCGTTCAAATGTATTTGTAACAACATAATTATTGGTAATGGTTTCAAAAGATAATGGTTTTACAAATTCACAGGCATTTTCTGTCATAATTGCATTTAATTCATAGCCTAGCTTTCTTAATTTACTCGCTACATCTAACATTTTATAGACAGCTATTCCACCTGTTATACCTAATAAAATATTTTTCTTCATCTGTCACCAGTCCTTTGATTATCCTATTTTTTATAAACATGACTTAATACCTTGCAAAGACTTGCCACAATAAGAGCTGCTACTATGGCTTCTGGTATCCCATTAATACCTACAATCCCTATAATCACACCAAATAATGCTTCATAAGCTAAGCCTTTAGCTGCTGCATAAGCTTGCCCAAAGAATACATAAATGCCGCCCATAACGAGTAATGTATTCGTTAGTGAACCTGCAATCCCTGCTAAACTATAGGCTACTACTTTATTTTTACACCAATTACTTACTAACTTATAAATATAGTAAGCCACAATGCCAATAAGTACTCTTGGTATGATTGCAATGATTAAGCTCGTAAAGTTTCCTGATGTATCACTTATTGTAATAAATGGTGAAAACACAAATGATGTCACATTTGGCCTCATGGTATTTGTAATAACTGATAAGACTCCAAAACTTGCTCCTAATATTCCACCCACTATAGGTCCTAAGAAAATGGCTCCTATGATTACAGGAATATGTAATGTTGTTGCATTCATAAATCCTAACGGAATGAACCCTAGAGGTGTGAATGTTAAAATAAATTCAACTGCTAAAAGCACCCCCAGTAAAGCTAGTGACTTTGTGTTTTTTAATGTATTCATTTTTCTCCTCCTTGCTATCGCTCTTTTAATAAGATGCAATGCTGATTTTGATAACAGCCTACATTATATCACAATAATCTATATTAGTATACCTAATTTACATAGGCCTTATCTAGGACTTTTCTTAACTGCTAATCTCTTATTTTATTCATCTTCTAAAAGAACACTTATAAACGCTTCATGCTCTACTCCAAACTTAGCAAGTAGTATCTCTTTAATCTCTTCATTCTTTTTATTTTGACTTTGTAGTAATACAATTTCTCTTAGCATTTCACCATTAGGCGTATGATAAATAACATACCATGTTTTAAGTGCTTTAAGCAGTTCTATTTCATCTTTTTGGAACTTTTTAATACGAAGTTCCACTCCAATTTCATCTGAATAACTTAAATCCTCATATTCATACGCCATATAAATATTACTTTCCGTATTAAATCCCAGTGAAATAATCGCATGAGATTTCTCTGCAATAACTGCTAGCTTTGCCCTTAGTGTTTCTTTAATATCTTCTGGTAAATCCTTAAATTTTTCATTAATATAATATTTTTGTACATAGGGTGATATTGAAATTAATAACTCTTTATTCATGATGCTTTCTTTAGCCTCTTTACTTTCTCTATTTTTCCTTCTTATTAATTCATACTTATTAACTCAAAGATTGTTTAACCTTTATACATAGCCATATAAGCCCCTTACTGATACTTCTCCAGATACAACTTCCTCGGTAGTCCCATCTTCTAGCCTTACGACTAAAGCCCCTCTACTTGTAATGCTTTTTGCTTCTGCTATTATTTCTTCTTTTCCTATAATGAGTTTCACCTTTTTATGAAGCGTTATACAATGTGTTTCATAACGCTTTATAAAAGCCTCTAAACTAGGATTACTTTTATAAAGTTCATAATCCTCTTCAAACTTTTCTAGAAATCTTTTAATAATACTTTTTCTATGATACTCCTTGTTTCCCTCTATAGCAAGTGATGAGGCATAGGGTAAAGTTTCTGGAAAGCTTGTCATATTCACATTAACACCAATTCCTAGAATAATATAATTAATGCCTTCCATTTCTGCACTCATTTCTGTTAAAATGCCACATACTTTTTTACCATTTACAACTATATCATTAGGCCATTTAATTTTTGCATCTAGCCTTGTTATTTCTGATATGACTTCACACATCGTAAGTCCTGCTACTAAAGTCAATTCACTAGCATATTGAGGTAGAATATTAGGTCTTAATACTAGACTCATCCATATTCCTGTTCCTGATGGAGACTCCCATGCACGTCCTAATCTGCCTTTGCCGTTTAACTGCTTATCTGCTATAACTAATAATCCCTCACTAGCGCCTGCTCTTGCCAGTTCCTTAGCTTTATTATTGGTGGAATTGATGACATCTTCATAATGAACAACTTGACCCAAAACTTGTGTTTTCAAATCATGCTTTATTTCACCTGTGGTAATGATATTAGGCGTTTTTTCAAGTCGATACCCCTTTTTAGTACTCGACTCTATTTCGTATCCTTCAGCTTGAAGTTTTTTAATACTTTTCCAAACTGCAGCTCTTGTTACTCCTAATTTCTGACTAATTTCTTCTCCAGAACGGTAATCTTCCTGCTCTCTTAAAAAAACAAGTACTTTATCTTTCATTTCCATATTCCCACCCCTTCATGCCTATTTCATCCATAATATTATTATAATCTGCAATACAAAAAGCCGAAATTAACTTTCGGCTTAACTTTTTAAACTTCTTGTATTTCCTCTTTAGATAAAATATTGTGTGATGCTTCTTTCTTCTCTGTTTCCATTACAGATTCAAAGAGATTAAATTCACTTACTTTTTCTTCATCAATTTCTTCACCACGTATAATTGCTCTAAATTCTGGACCTGAAAGTTTCTCTTTCTTCATAAGAATTTCAGCTGCTCTGTGAAGAATATCAATATTTTCTTTAAGTAACTGAGTCGCACGCTTGTGAGCATCTTCAATAATTTCTCCTACTACTTTATCAATTTCAGTAGCAAGTGCTTCACCATAGTTACGTGTATGGTTGTAATCTCTACCTAAGAATGGTTCTGAATCTTCATTACCATATTTAATAGGACCAAGACGACTCATACCATAAGTTGTAACCATGTCTCTTGCTGCTTGTGTTGCACTTTGAATATCTCCTGAAGCTCCAGTTGTAATATCATCAAGGATTAATTCTTCAGCTACACGACCACCTAAAGTCATTGTAATTTGTTGAATAATACTATTTTTAGTACGGAAGTTATCATCCTTAGAAAGCATCATAGTGAATCCGCCCGCATTACCTACTGGAATAATAGATACAATGTGAACCGGCTCCACTTCATCAAGAAGTTCTGCAAGAAGAGCGTGCCCAACTTCATGATATGCAGTAAGTCTTCTTTCTTTATCGGTAATGATATGACTTTTCTTTTCTGTTCCCATTGTAATCTTAATAAGTGCTTGTTGAACTTCATCCATATCAATGGCACGCTTGTTATGACGTGCTGTAAGAAGTGCTGACTCATTCATTAAGTTAGCAAGATCTGCTCCAGTAAATCCTGGTGTTGATTTTGCAATCACATCAATATCAATATCTTCATTGAGTGGCTTACCTTTTGAATGCACTTTAAGAATAGCTTTACGGCCTGTAATATCTGGTCTGTTCACTACAATCTTTCTGTCAAAACGACCTGGTCTAAGAAGTGCTGGGTCAAGTACATCAGAACGGTTAGTTGCTGCAAGTACGATAACCCCTTCATTGATTCCAAATCCATCCATCTCTACAAGGAGTTGGTTAAGTGTTTGTTCTCTTTCATCGTGGCCGCCACCAAGACCTGCACCACGTTTACGCCCTACGGCATCAATTTCATCAATAAATACGATACAAGGTGCATTCTTCTTAGCTTGCTCAAATAAATCTCTTACCCTGGAAGCCCCTACACCAACAAACATTTCTACAAAGTCTGAACCTGAGATACTAAAGAATGGTACACCAGCTTCTCCTGCAATAGCTTTAGCAAGTAAAGTTGTACCTGTTCCTGGAGGCCCTACTAAAAGTACCCCCTTTGGAATTTTAGCCCCTACTTGAATATATCGATTTTGGTTCTTTAAGAAATCTACAATTTCTGCAACCTCTGTTTTCTCTTCATCAAGACCTGCTACATCTTTAAGGGTAATTGCCCCTTTATCATCAATGGTCATCTTTGCTCTACTTTTGCCAAATGACATGATACGGCTACCTCCGCCGCCTCCACCTTGCATTTGTTGTACAAAAAATAACATGATAAAGATAAACATTCCTATAATAAGAATAATTTGTAAAATAGGTAAGAATAAACTTGTTTGTGGTTCTCTACTTGTATATTCAAATGAATTTCTAAGTTCTGGTGATAAATTATATAAATACTGACTAAATGCATTTTGTGCTACACTAATTGTTGTTCTATTGCCGTCTTTATCTGTTACTGTTAATTCACTACTATCTGAACCTGAAACCACTTGTTCAATCTTTGTAATTTCTTTATTTTCAATTTTTTGCATCACATCAAAAACACTCATCCTAGGTGTTGTTTGACTTAAATCTCTTCCTGTTCCATAGAAAACAAATAAAGCAAGCACCACAACAAGAAGCAAATACACATAAGTCCCTTTAAATTTCTTTTTCACAACTACTCCTCCTTTCTTTAAGACCTACCCTTTATTGACTGCAATATAAGGCAAGTTTCTATAATATTGTTTATAATCAAGCCCATATCCAATCACAAATTCATCTCCAACCTTAAAACCTGTATACTCAACTTCTACATCTGTTTCTCTTTGTTCTTCTTTATTAAGAAGTGTACAAAGCTTAAGACTTTCTGGTTTTCTTTCACTTAGCATTTTCTTAAGATAATTCAAAGTTCTTCCAGAATCAATGATATCTTCTACAATAAGTACATGCTTTCCTTGAATTGGTTCGTCTAAATCCTTAAGGATTTTAACAAGCCCACTACTTTTATATTCATCTCCATAACTTGATACAACCATAAATTCCATTTTTAGCGGTACTGTAATATGCTTAACTAGGTCTGTCATAAACATAACCCCACCTTTAAGTATACATAAAATCACAAGCTCTTTCCCCTCATAGTCCTTACTAATTTGCTTACCTAATTCTTTAATACGAGCTTGCAACTGTTCTTCTGAAATCAGTGTTTCTAAATTTAACATAATACCTCCTCTATTCGTACCTTGTTCGTATTTGTATTTCCAGTACTTCTTTTGTATCATCAGTAATATAGTAATTGGTACTTAGTCTATTCCCAATAATCCACACTACTTCATTACCATCTACAATCAGTGGCAAGGTATCTCTTATGGTTCTTGAAATCTTATCATCAGTAAAAAGTCTTTTAAGTTTTTTACTGCCTCCTGTAAGCTTTATAAAATCCGAAGATTGACGCGTTCGAATTTGCAATCCATTTTTTATTTTACCATAATCAATATATTTAGTATATATATTTTCATTGTTTTGATTAATTCTTTCACGAGATACACGCCTAATTTCTACCTCTAACCTAGGTTCTCTTATAAATTGAACGCCTTCATGTAGGCTGATGCAATATTCTACTTTTTTAGTAGCCTTTATAAAGACAAGTCCCTCATAATCTTTTCGCACGATAAGATGATATGGTAAATGGACTTCTTTTCCCACTTGCATTAAAAGAAGCTCCAACACACTTTCTATATGCTTTGAAGTGATATTCTTTATATGAACTAAATTTTCAATCCCCATTAAAATAACCCTCTTTTGCATATAGCGATGCATCTTTTGCATTTTTTCTTCGCTTAAAACCAAATAATCCTTGTGATTTATAGTGCAACTTTCAAAAAGCTCTTTCGTATACTCTGATAGAAAATCTTCTTCTTCTTGGTAAAGTTCACTATGACGTCCTAATACCTTAATAAGAGCAGGATTAAAATGGTCTTTCATATAAGGAATACATTCTAAGCGCATTTTATTCCTTGTATAAATAGGCTGAAAATTGGTTTCATCATCTCTATACTTTACTTCCTGAACCTTACAATATGCTTCAATTTCCTCCCTTGTTAAACAAAGTAACGGTCTAATAATACGCTCTCTTTGTGGTAAAATCCCCGAAAGTCCTTTTACATCCGTTCCTCTTACAAAACGCATGAGCATGGTTTCTGCTTGATCATTCATGTTATGTGCTGTGACTATTTTACCATTTTCATTTAATAAAGATATAAAGAAATTATATCTTTCTTCTCTACCAGCTTCTTCTTCTGAAAGTTTCCTTGTTTTTGCAATTTGCTTAATGTCACAATTATGCCTAAAAAAAGGAACACCATACGCCTTACAAACCTCTTCTACTAATTGTGCATCTAAATGAGCACTCTCTCTTAAACCATGATGAATATGTGCCACTTTTAAACTTACGCCGTATTCCTCTTGATAAGTAAAAAAGTAGTGGAGTAACATCATTGAGTCTGCGCCACCTGACACACCTAAAATTAGCTCGTCCCCCCTATACACCAAATGATGTTTTAAAACAAATGCTTTTATTTTCTTATGGATTTGCCTTTCCATATTAAGTCTCCTTATATAGTATAGCCAAATTTTATATTTTAATTGAGGCACTTACTTTAATATAAATCAAATCCTCTCCCTTTATCAACTAAAATCACTTAAAATCAATATAAATTTCCCAATATTACCTTTTATATTCAAATCTAAAAAGCACAACCCATTATCTATGTTGTGCTTTTTCTTATTTTTATTTCCATATTCTAGCTACAGCAATGGTCATATCATCACCCAGTTCTCCTGCTAACAAATTTTTAGTTTTATCAAGCAAAAAGTTTACCATATATTCTGGACTATTCGATTTTGACTCTAAAATAAAATGCTTAAAGGTATCTTCTCTATCAGATAAATCATTCTTATCTTCTAAGACACCATCTGTCACCATAATTAAAATATCCCCTTCTTTTAACTGCTTCTTGAAACTTACTAAGTCTATATGACTTAAAATACCTATCGGTAGACTACTTGCTTTTACAGTAAGTACCTCATTTCCCCGTAAAATAAAGCTTGTCGAAGCTCCCATTTTCAAAAATTCTACTACACCTGTATGTTGGTCAATCAGCGCCATATCCATCGTTGCATAGCTTTCAACCTCTGCTCTTAGCACCATTGCTGAGTTAATTATTTTTAGTGCCACTTCACTTTCAAATCCCGCTTCTAAAAAATTCTCTAAAAGTTCTATAGCAGCTTTGCTCTCATCGGCTGCTTGCACACCACTTCCCATACCATCTGCTAGCGCCACTAAGTATTTACCATTTTCTAATTCCATAAAGCTATATGTATCCCCACAGACTTGATCCATTGCCTGATTGCGTGCACTTACCATAACAGAAAATTGTTTCTTAACGCCTAGCACGAAATAACAAAACTTTTCTTCATCATAATATTCATATTTTTTAATTTCTAACTCTACATCTAAAGCCTTCTGAGCTACCTCTAGCACCTTTTCTTTGTAGTCTGCTTCTCCTCTATAGCTACAATAAATATGAATTTCATGCTTCCTGCTACCGCTTTCTAAAACCATAATATCCTTAGAACGAATACCAACTCCTTGTAGTGCTTCTTTTACTAGACGTTCATCTTCTTTATTAAAAGTAAAATTGCCTTCTACACTATTAGAAAGCTTCTTTACACTCTCAGCAATTCCTTTAAACTCTTCTGCAATAAGCCCCCTTGCTTCTTGAAAATTCTTCCTCCATTTACACTCTTGTCTAAAAACATCAAACTTTATTCCTAAAGTATACGCAAAGCTTTCTGCATTAATACAAGACTTTCTAAAATTCGGTGGAATATCTCCATCTACAATTTGCCCTTTATGTTCTAACACTTCTAACATCCCATAGCCACTTTGATAAGTTGCTTTAAGATAATCATCCCAACAAAAGTTTCTCATAGAACATTCTCTGCACATTGTTTCTCCTGTTTCCTCTATGATGCTATTCATTTCAGCCAAATCTAATTCCATATTGTTAAGTGGTAACTTCTCAAATTGCTTCCCTAAGTTTTCAAATGCCTTTGAAAAGTTTTTAAGTCTTGCTGTAATAATTGATTGTATATTGGCTAAATGATGCACCTCATCTAGTTCTGTTCCATAATTAAACCAATTTGCTATACCAAAATAGCCACGTGGTATACATAAACTCACACCAGATGCCACAATATAAGCCCCCATAATGGAGCCATCAATCACCTTGTCATTAAATAACGCAAACCCTAATAACAAACCTAGTATCGTTGAAAAAATAATACCTAGCCGATCTAAATGAGAAAATACCCCACCAATTAGTGCTGCAAATACATAAATTGCTACAAATGAAGCAGGCATATAACCTAACACAACTAAAACCGTACTAATTATAATACTCATTACTGTAGCCCCATTAATCCCACCTAAATAAGTTGCTCCGATTAAAACAATAAAAATAAGTATATCCTTCAAATAAATTTTCCCAGCTAAAGGAACGACCATATTAACATCTATCACTCCAAATAATATGCAGGCAATAAAAAATGCCATGCTTACTAACTCATATTCTGTTAAAATACTATTTTTTCTTTCATAAATATGGGTAATTGCAATGGACAATACTCTCATAAGTCCTAATCCCACTGCTGTTTCAAGTAAACTTACAACTAACTTATAAATTGTAAATTGATTAATCATAAGATTCATCCCATTAATAACAAACATACTTACTGCCAGAATAACAAGTTGATTTCTTAAATTAAACCCAATCCTTAAGGCTACCATTACACCTCTAAATGTACAGAGTAATGCAATCATCAATATGTATTTCATGAGATTAATCTCTAATAGCATATTATGACTTAAAATCCCTACAGATAATATGCCTAGAGTTGTTAATAAAGCACTCCATCTTCTTGTTTGTTTATCAAAAAACATTGCCCCTACATATGCAATCCCTAGTGTATAAAAAGTATTAAACAAACAAACTCGTCCCATAAAAAATCCTATCACACATAATAATATCGCCTGCCAATTAATACTTTTTACGACTTCTAGCCAAGATAGCCTATTTTTTTCTTCCGAATTAATCACATTTATCTCTCCCTCCTGTAGTATCTTTATTATACAAACAGCAAGAGGTTGATTTTGTAAATATTTGGTAATATCCTAGATAAATTTTACGACATAATCTTATCTATAAAAAGGAACTGTCACATTAACTGATTTTAATTTCACTTTAATCTATTTATATCCACATAATTTTTGCACAACAAAAAAATCTCATCTTTCGATGAGATTTCCCAAATAGTGGTCGCTATAGGGCTCGAACCTATGACCCCCTGCTTGTAAGGCAGGTGCTCTCCCAGCTGAGCTAAGCGACCATGGTAGCGGAAAAGGGACTTGAACCCCCGACACCACGGGTATGAACCGTGTGCTCTAGCCAGCTGAGCTATTCCGCCATATTATTTAATTTCATGTGCTCTCTCGAGTACTTTCTTAGTATATCCTATTACTTGTCATAATGCAAGTACTTTTTTATTTTTTTTACGATTTATATTTTCCAATTAAAAGGTATCTTATTTTTTCCTCGTATTGATTCATTCATCTTAACAAATACTATGATTGTAAGATAACATAAAACATTTGATAGAACGCTTTATTCATATTCTTATGTTATCTTGTTTAGCGATAACCTCACCTCATCTAGTGGCACTGCCATACGGAAAATCATTATATTTATCAAAATAGATGCTACCTCTAACCTTAAGTAGCATCTATTTTTTACTTAGATATTTTAAGATGGATTATTCAAACTTTCCACAGCAAGATTTATATTTCTTGCCACTACCACATGGGCAAAGGTCATTTCTACCTACTTTCTCTTTTTTCTCTACAGGTTTAGCACCTAAGCTTGTATCCTGATGATTTACTGCGATTGGCTCCATGACTCTTTCACGCTTAATTTCTTTATTTTCAACAACTCTTACATGATAGAGGGCTTTAACCGTTTCAGTCTTGATGTTTTCTGTCATTTCTTCAAAAATATCATAGCTTAGGAAGCGGTATTCAACAAGTGGATCTCTTTGTCCATAAGCTTGAAGATTAATACCTTGTTTCATTTGTTCCATATTATCTAAGTGATCTGTCCATTTTTGGTCAATTACTTTAAGTAAGATAACACGTTCAATCTCTCGGATTTGGTCTCCTAATTCTGCTTCTTTAGCTTCATAAAGCATAGTTGCTTCCTTATAAAGTCTTTCTTTTAAGCTTTCTACTGTAAGCTCTTCTTGTTCCTCTTTAGTGTAAGTAATAAGCTCTAATGGGATAATGGTACGAAGGTGCTCAAACATAGCTGTTAAATCCCATTCTTCAGCATATTCAAGGCCATTTGTCGCATTATCTACAATTGTACTAATTACATCTTTAGCCATTAAAAGAACATTTTCACGTAGATTTTCGTTCTTTAATACTTTATAACGTTCCCCGTAAATGACTTCTCTTTGTTCATTCATGATTTTATCATATTCAAGTAAGTGTTTACGTACACCAAAGTTGTTGCTTTCAACTTTTCTTTGTGCACGCTCAATGGCTGATGATAAAATCTTGTGTTCGATTGGCTCATCATCTGGAAGACCTAGGGCATCAAACATCTTAAGAGTTGACTCAGGTGTAAAGAGTCTCATTAAATCATCTTCAAGTGCAAGATAGAATCTAGATTCCCCTGGATCTCCTTGTCGCCCTGAACGTCCACGAAGCTGATTATCAATACGTCTTGATTCATGACGTTCTGTACCGATAATTTTAAGCCCTCCTAGTTCCTGTACACCTTCTTCTAGCTTGATATCTGTACCACGACCTGCCATATTGGTTGCAATTGTTACTGCACCAATTCTACCAGCTTCTGCTACAATCTCAGCCTCTTTAGCATGGTATTTTGCATTAAGTACTTTATGTGGAATACCTTCTCTTTTAAGCATTTTACTTAAAAGCTCTGAAGTATCAATCGTTACTGTACCAACAAGTACTGGTTGCCCTTTAGCATGTGATGCTTTAATATCTTCAATAACTGCTCTAAATTTAGCATCTTCTTTTTTGTATACAACATCTGGATGGTCGATACGCTTTACTGGTCTATTGGTTGGAATTTCAATAACGTCCATTGAGTAAATATCTCTAAACTCTGATTCCTCTGTAAGCGCTGTACCTGTCATACCAGCTTTTTTATGATATTTGTTGAAGTAGTTTTGGAAAGTTACAGTAGCTAATGTTTGGCTTTCTTTCTTTACTTCTACGCCTTCTTTAGCTTCAATTGCTTGATGAAGCCCATCTGAATAACGACGTCCATCCATTAAACGTCCTGTGAACTCATCAACAATAACAATCTCACCTTTTTCATCTACAATATAGTCTTTTTCTCTATGCATTAAGCTATGTGCTTTAAGTGCTATATTGATATGGTGTTGAACCTCCATATTTTCTGGATCTGCTAGGTTATCAAGAGCAAAATATTGTTCTGCCTTCTTAATACCATCTTGTGTTAAGTTAACAGTTTTTTGTTTCTCATCAACAATGTAGTCGCCTTCTTCTTCAATCTCTTCTCTCATTAAGTTAGACATAGCTGTCTCTTCCCCAAGAAGTTGACCTTTTTTCAGTCTGCGTACAAAGATATCTGCTGCTTTATAAAGGTGAGTTGATTTTGAACCTTGTCCTGAAATGATAAGAGGTGTTCTTGCTTCATCAATAAGAACAGAGTCAACCTCATCAATAATCGCATAATGAAGTTCTCTTTGAACCATTTCCTCTGCATAAATAACCATATTATCACGAAGGTAATCAAAACCAAATTCATTGTTTGTACCATATGTGATATCACAGTTATACATTTCTCTTCTTTCTGCTGGTTTCATATTACTTAAAATACAACCAACAGAAAGGCCTAAGAAATTATGCACTTCTCCAATCTCAGCAGAGTCACGTTGTGCTAAGTAGTCATTAACTGTAACAACGTGAATTCCTTTTCCTTCAAGGGCATTAAGATATGCTGGGAGCATCCCTACTAAAGTTTTACCTTCACCTGTTCTCATCTCAGCAATACGTCCATTATGAAGAATAATTCCACCAATGATTTGTACTCTAAAGTGTTTCTTTCCAAGTACACGCCAGCTTGCTTCTCTACATGTAGCATAAGCTTCTGGTAAAATATCATCTAGTGTTTCACCATTTGCTAAACGTTCTTTAAACTCAATTGTTTTATGTTTTAACTCTTCATCAGAAAGCTTTTGCATTGCTTCATCATAAGATTCTACTTTTTGAACGATTGGCTCAATTCTCTTTAACTCCCTTTGCGAATGAGTTCCAAAAATTTTATCTATTAACTTCAAATTTTTCACCCTCTTTTTCTTTATGTATCTTTATTTTCCCTATATCTATCCTCAAACTTTTATAGTAAACGCTAGCCTTAAGTATATCAAATAATAGTTTTCATTACAACTAAAGACTTTAACCAATTGTATCCATCCTTAAATACATATTTCATAGATATAGACCTTGTATTTAATTTACCATCTCAATAAGAATTTATTATGTATATGCTTTAAGTATTAAATACAGTATAGTCTTTTCCATTTCTTTACTACTCTATACTTCTTTATTAAGTACTTTTTTCCATCAAAAAACCTCGCAGTTAGCACTTACTGTGAGGTTTTTACTTTAATCCTTATTCTTCTTCATCAAAAACTGGTTCAATTAAACCATATGTTCCATTCTTTCTCTTATAAACAACATTTACATCCTCTGTCTCACTATCAAAGTATACGAAGAAATTATGTCCTACAAGCTCCATCTGAAGCACTGCTTCTTCAGCACTCATTGGCTTAATTGCAAACTTTTTAGTTTTATCAATTTTAATGCCATCTTCGCTTTGATTATCCTCTTCTTGTAAGAAAGAAGAAGTAAGTTCACTAACTCCTGTTGTTCTATGTTTTGCTTTTAATTTATTCTTAAATTTGTTAACTTGCTTCTCAATAACATCTACTGCATCATCCATAATACCATACATATTCTTTCCTTCTACTTCTGCTCTAAGCACTGAACCATTAAAAGGAATTGTAATTTCAATAATATGGCTAAGTTTTTCAACACTGAGAGTAATCTGAGCTGTTACACTATCATTAAAGTATTTATCGAGTTTAACGATTTTCTCCTCTACTGCATTTTCTAAAGCTGCTGTCAGTTCGATATTTTTTCCATTAATGTTGTATTTCATATAGCATCTCTCCTTTCAACTCTATGAAGTCATTCATTTGTATATCATAGGGTTATATTATTATTATTCTACACTAAAGTGTATTTTCCTTTTTTTATTTAAAATATTTTTATAAATAATAAAAAATTAATATGAATTTTATATAAATATTCACATTTAATACTTCTACCTTCTTCTTTTAACACTGTTCTGCAATTTTATAGATTAATTCTTCCGTTTCTTTCCATCCAAGACATGGGTCTGTAATGGATTTACCATATACTTGATTCTCACAAATCTTTTGTGTGCCTCCTTCAATATAACTTTCAATCATAACCCCTTTAACTAATTTCTTAAGGTCTGGATTGTACGCTCTACTATGAAGCACTTCACCCACTATACGGATTTGTTCCATATACTGTTTTCCAGAGTTTGCATGATTTGCATCAATAATTGCTGCTGGATTCTTTAAATCTAATTTGTGATACATTTCCATCATGTACATTAAGTCCTCATAATGGTAATTAG
>JARKVN010000048.1 GCA_029851645.1 Cellulosilyticum sp.
TGATGTTACTTGTCAACTATTATTTCAAAAAAAGACCCCTATATCATTTTTGATATAGGAATCTTTTATCTTTGTCATCTTAACTTAATGACATTGGTAAATAGTCATACATTTTTTTATGTTTGTATTTCAAAATACTTATTACTAGTTAAATGCGCAGGGATGTTTTGATTATAATAAAATTTAAATTTTATTATAATTTAATTTATACGTTTATAATAATAATTATTATATCATAATAATTATTTAGGAACAAATTAATAGGATAAATTTTAAAATTTGCTGTATATACGAGCTCTTCAAGAGGGAGTGGATAGTCGCTCTTTTGTAGTAATTTCAATAAGTTGCTCAAAATGAGTACTTTATGTAAGCTAGTGCTTAATATGTATTTTGTTCCTTAAGGGTTTTTGAATTAATAGTTTGAAGAGCTTCCCTCTATAAATGGTAATACGGTCATAAGGGTATAGGTATCCCTTACTAAAGAAGTATACTTCTTTAGAGTTACTTTACTTTTACCCTATATTTTTTAAATAACAAAAAGTTTTTTCTTAATAGAATATTTCTTTTATTGGCTATCTCATACGAAAAACTTGAAATACATCGCTTATCCTTGAGTGTTTGCAAAGAGCACTGGAAATGGGGAGTGAAAGATTTCAGTTACTGGTGTACCTTTTATAGGCATTTTCTAATGTTAATGCCAGTTAGCATTGAGTTTTAAGAGGTATACGTACTTATTCAATTGCGGGGGGTGAGTAAAAGAGATTTCTTACGGAATTTGGATGAGTGTTCAATAAAATAATTTGAAAAAACTTACATAATATAAAAAGGTATGGGTAAAATATCTTATAAGTATTTTAAATATATGATGCCCAACACAATGCCTACAAGAAATAATTTTGTGCGCATCATAGTGGCAAATTATCAATAAACATTTAAATAACATTATTATGATGGTAATTCCAAGATGAAGTTTGATATAGATGTGCATTTAAAGGTTTATTAGATAGATACTTAAAATAGACATAAGAATAAGGAGAGAAGAAAATGCCTAGAATTAATTGTGGTGTAGGAAATTGTTCATACAATCATAACCATTATTGTTGTGCAAGTATAGTCAATATAGGAGGAAAGGGTTCTGAAACAACAGAGTCAACATGCTGTGGTACCTTTTTAAATAAATTAGGATATAGTAATATAGGACAATACACAGAGGCAAGGGGAGAGTTAGATGCTATTTTGTGTAGGGTAAATACTTGTGCATATCATAAAGATGAGCACTGTACGTTGAATGAAATTGAAGTAGGTAGCCTAAAAGAAGTTGAAATCTACACAGAGACAGATTGCTTAAGTTTTGAGAAAAAATAATACGAAGATGAAAAAGCAGTGAAAAGGTTTAATAAAATCCTTTTTACTGCTTTTGAGATTATAAATTTTTCTATGACTTAGATTAAATATGAATACAAGAAACGCTAATTTTAAAAAAAATGGTTTCCTTGAAGGTGGAAGAGGAGTAATTGATACAGTTGTTGTTTTTATTAGGTGGAGGATATTTTTCTAAGTTCTTTGATAGGATGAGAATATTTGATTAATTTTACATAAAAAAATTACTACAGATACTTAATGAAACGGTTATAAAACCTATTAGGAATAAATAATAGTACAACTAATTGCACAAAAGCCTTTGAAAAACAATATTTGTTTGAGTATAATATAAATATCTTAAAAATTGTAGATAGAGGAGAAATTAAAAATGAGTGTAAAAATAATTTCAACTGAAAAAGCACCAGGAGCTATTGGACCATATTCTCAAGCAGTACAAGTAGGAGAATTAGTATATACTTCAGGACAATTACCAGTAGATCCTAAAACTGGATTAGTAGCTGAAGGTGTAAAAGAACAAGCAAAACAATCTTT
Organism: Cellulosilyticum sp.; assembly: GCA_029851645.1. Lineage (GTDB taxonomy): Bacteria > Bacillota > Clostridia > Lachnospirales > Cellulosilyticaceae > Cellulosilyticum. The sequence continues at coordinate 1,915 of JARKVN010000048.1, forward strand.
AGAAAATGTTAAGGCTATTTTAGAAGCTGCTGGAACAAGCATGGATAAAGTATTTAAAACTACTGTATTTATAAAAGATATGAATGATTTTGCTGAAATCAACGAGGTTTATGGGCAATTTTTTGCTGAACCATTTCCAGCAAGAAGCTGTGTAGAAGTAGCAAGATTACCTAAAGATGTAAAAATAGAAATTGAGGCAATTGCTAGAGTATAGTTTCAGGTAGAAATTGAAGTAATCATTAGCTTTTAATTTAAATGTAAAAAAGAACACCTCTTAACTTGTTTGAAGTAAGGTGTTCTTTTTGTTTGATGTTATAGCACCTTTTACATAACGTATCCATATGATATGGTGAAAGTATTTTTTTGTGAGGGAATATGTATGGACAAAAAGAATCTATCTATACTTGGAATTGGAGTTTTAGCTGCCTCTCACTTGTTAGGTGGTTTGATGAATAAAGAGCCTAGGGCTGAAGAGGTAGTAAGAGCAGAACAAAATATGGACTATATCGCTCCTGGAATTGCACTAAATGAATTTATAAGTCCTCATTACAAAGTAAGTTTTAAATACCCTAGGGGATGGAGTAAAAACCCAAGATATGAGGATAAGTATGAGGGAGAGTCAGGGTTCTTTGAAGTAGGTGACTTCTCAGGAGTAGGTGAAAATATTGATGAGGCAGTAAATGAACAGATTAATGAACTTTATAAACCCTATGGAAGTAACCCCACTGTTAGGAAGTTTGTGGTTGATGGGCAACCTGCAAGAGTTATTTATCCTTCAAGCGACCAAACAGAATTTTATAAAGATAGAGAGGCTGCCATTGTAGTTAAATATCCAGAGCCTATTACAATAGGGGAGAAAACGTTTGATTATGTTGTGATTTGGGCAAGTAAAGATTATGTGCCTTTAATTATGAGCACATTAAAGTTCTTAAAATAAATATGGAATAATTCCTAATGCCAAGAAGAGATAAATAGTGGGTGATATATAAGGAGCAAGTGGGCTAGTTATATATCACCCTTTGGATTATATTAGTTATAGGAGGGATACTAATGAATTATTTTGATTTACACTGTGATACAATTGCGGAATGTTGCAATCATAAAGTATCTATTTGGGAAAATGATTTACAGTTATGTGTGAAAAGAGGAAGTGCCATTAAGAACTGGGTACAGGTCTATGCAATTTGGATGGATGATACCTTAACTGATGAAAGGGCCTATTCATATTTTAAAGAAGTTCAGGATTACTTTAAGAAGGAAGTAGGTAATCATTCAGAAGAAATAGTATTTTGTACATCAAGTCAAGAAATTAAAGAAGGTTTAGAAAAAGGAAGAAGAGTTGCTGTTTTGGCTATTGAAGGAAGTAAGGCACTAGGTGGGAAGTTAGAACGTGTAGAGGAATTTTATAATCAGGGTATTCGGCTCATGACATTAACTTGGAATGGAAAAGCTGCAGTAGGCGATGGCTGCATGGTAGAAGGGGCAGAAGGACTTACGAGTTTTGGGAGACAAGTTGTACTTAAAATGAATGAGTTAGGTATGATTGTAGATGTTTCGCACTTAGCTGAAAAGGGGTTTTGGGATATAGTTAATATAAGTGAAAAGCCGTTTATAGCAACACATTCTAATGGTAAATCTGTATGTAATCATCCTAGAAATTTAACAGATGAACAATTTAAGATTATGGTAGAAAGAAAAGGCTTGGTGGGTATGAATTTCTATCCTGTTTTTATAAATGGAACAGATGAGGCTGATATTAAGGAACTATTAAGTCATATAGACCATTTTATAGCATTGGGTGGGGAAGATATTATTGCTATGGGGTCTGATTTTGATGGTGCTAAAATGCCTAGAGATCTGCAGGGCATACAAGATATAGATTATTTATACCAACTCCTTGTAGAAAGATATGGAAGAAAACAGGCTGATAAACTTTATTTTGACAATGCCAACCGCTTCTTTAAGGAAAACTTGTAAAAATCCTAAAAGGATCATGTCTTTAAATGTTGACAAACCTATAAAAAAGTATGATAATTTTAGTAGTACTGAAAAAAACTACTAAAGTAAATAGGTTATGATAAATTGGAGGCATAAGTCATGAAGAAAACAAGAGTAGGTATTGTTGGATATGGAAACGTGGGACGTGGAGTAGAGATTGCTCTTAATAAAAGTGAGGATATGGAGTTAGTAGCAGTATTTACAAGAAGAGCTCCAGAAAGTGTAGCGATATGTACACCTTCAGCAGAAGTAGTGCATATGGATCAGATCGAAAGCTATGCAGAAAAAGTAGATGTTATGATTCTTTGTGGTGGTTCTGCTACAGACTTACCAGTACAAGGTCCAGAGATGGCAGCTTTATTTAACACAGTAGATAGCTTTGATACACATGCTAAAATTCCAGAGTACTATGAAGCAGTGAACGGTGCAGCTCAAGCAGCGGGTAAAACAAGTGTGATTTCAGTAGGTTGGGATCCAGGTCTATTCTCAATGATTAGAATGATTTCAGGGGCTATTTTACCAAATGGAGAGGATTATACTTTCTGGGGTAAAGGGGTAAGCCAAGGACATTCAGATGCAATTCGTCGTGTAAATGGTGTAAAAAATGGTATTCAATATACTGTACCAGCAAATGAAGCCATTGAATCAGTAAGAAATGGTGAAAATCCTGAACTTTCAACAAGACAAAAACACACAAGAGAATGTTATGTTGTAGCAGAGGAAGGAGCAGATAAAGCTCAAATCGAAGCGGATATTAAGAATATGCCAAACTATTTCTCAGATTACAATACAACTGTTCACTTTATTACTGAAGAAGAACTTAAAGCAAATCACAATAAAATGCCACATGGTGGATTTGTATTTAGAAGTGGTGTAACTGGAGCTAATGATGAGCATCAACAAATTATTGAGTTTTCACTTAAGCTTGATAGCAATCCAGAATTTACAGCTCAAGTATTAGTTGCATATGCTAGAGCAGCAGCTAGAATGAATGGAGAAGGTCAAGTAGGTGCTAAGACAGTATTTGATGTACCTCTTTCATACCTTTCACCAATAAGTAATGCCGAGTTAATTAAAAACTTATTATAGTATAAGGGTTAAATAGTTTAAAAGATTGAAAAATGGGCATAACTATGTTAGAATGATGAAAATCAAATAAACAAACGTAATGAAGAGAAGAGTAAGTTTAACATGAGCTTTATAGAGAGCTTCGGTAGCTGAAAAGAAGCAAGCCTCAAGTTAGGCAGAAGATGGCCTCGGAATGGTGCACCGAATCCCGAAGATGACAGGGTTTAGGCTGCAACAGGTTCGCCTGTTATAGCGAGAAAGTTTACAGATAGGATAAATCTGTGTACTTAATGAGGCTTATATTGCGAAATATAAGTAAACTAGAGTGGTACCACGAGTAAATATGACCTCGTCTCTATTGGCAAGAGACGAGGTTTTTTGATGTCTGAAAATCTAATTCTCAAAATAATAATTTCTAAGAAGTAACAAAAGGAGATAAAAAAAATGAGTAAACCAACATACTACATTACAACACCTATTTACTATCCAAGTAATAAACTTCATATTGGACATTCTTACACAACTGTAGCTGCTGATGCAATGGCTAGATACAAACGTCTTCGTGGCTATGATGTAATATTCTTAACAGGAACTGATGAACATGGTCAAAAGATTGAAAGAAGAGCAGCAGAAGAAAATGTTACACCACAAGCTTTCGTAGATAATATTGTAGAGTGGATTAAAGACCTTTGGAAAACAATGGACATTAGCTATGACAGGTTCATTCGTACAACAGATAAAGAACATGAAGAAACCGTTCAAAAAATATTTAAAAAGCTTTATGAAAAAGGTGATATTTACAAAAGTGAATACGAAGGGCTTTACTGTACACCTTGTGAGAGCTTCTTTACAGAGCATCAATTAGTAGATGGTAATTGCCCAGATTGTGGTAGACCTGTAGAGAAAGTAAAGGAAGAATCTTACTTCTTTAAACTTTCTAAATACCAAGATAGACTGATTAAACACATTGAAGAAAACCCAGAGTTTATTCAACCTACTACAAGACAAAACGAAATGCTTAATAACTTCCTTCGTCCAGGACTAGAAGATTTATGTGTATCTCGTACATCTTTTACATGGGGAATTCCAGTAGAATTTGATCCAGGTCATGTAGTATATGTATGGCTTGATGCACTATCAAACTACATTTCTGCACTTGGTTATTTACAAGCTGATGACTCAGCTTTTCAAAAGTTCTGGCCAGCAGATGTACATTTGGTAGGGAAAGAAATTGTTCGTTTCCACACAATTATTTGGCCAGCAATGTTGATGGCACTAGATCTTCCACTTCCAAAACAAATCTTTGGACATGGATGGCTTGTGATTAATGGAGGCAAAATGAGTAAGTCTCAAGGAACAGTAGTTGATCCAAGCATACTGGTTGACCGCTATGGTAGTGACTCTATTCGATATTTCTTACTTAGAGAAATTGCTTTTGGACAAGATGGTAACTTCTCAAATGAGGCACTTATTTCTAGAATCAATTCAGACCTTGCCAATGACCTTGGTAACTTAACATCAAGAACAGTAGCCATGATTGAAAAATATTTTGGAACGCTTCCAGAAGAACAAGAAGGTAATGAATTTGATGCAGATGTACAAAGAGTGATTACTGAGCAAATTGCTAAGATGGAAGAAAATATGGAAAAACTCTTCTTTAATAATGCACTTGAAGAGATTTGGGTAATCATCAGAAGAATGAATAAATATATTGATGAAACAATGCCATGGGTACTTGCTAAAGACGAAGCAAATAAAGCAAAACTTGCAGGGGTGCTCTATACATTAGCTGAAGCAATCCGTATTGTAAGTATTATGATTGAGCCATTTATGCCACAAACACCAGAAAAAATTTGGGCACAATTTGGCATAACCAGAGGAGAAGCAACAGCTTGGGAGTCAATTCATCATTTTGGAAAACTTTCAAGAACTCTTACAGCTAAAAAAGGTGAGAATATGTTCCCTCGTATTGACAAAGAGAAAGAACTTGCTATTCTAGAATCACATGCACCAACAGCTGAGTCAAAGGAAGCTAATAAAAAAGCTGAAGTCAAAAAAGAAGATAAAGTAGAAGAGGTATCAGAAATTACAATTGATGACTTTGCAAAAGTAGAACTTAAAATTGGCGAAGTAATTGAATGTGAGAAAGTACCAAAAGCTGATAAACTTCTTGTATCTAAAATCAAAATTGGTGAGGAAGTAAGACAAATTGTTTCAGGAATTGCAGCTTACTATAAACCAGAAGAATTTGTAGGTAAGAAAGTAGTGGTTGTTACCAACCTTAAACCTGTTAAACTTCGTGGCATTCTTTCACAAGGTATGGTGCTTTGTGCATCAGATGATGAGGGTAACTTAGTTGCTGTAGGACCTCTTGGAGAAATGGTAAGTGGTGCAGTAGTAAAATAAGTAGCGTTTGATTAGGGTATTGACAATTTTAGAAGATTATACGAAAATATATAAGCGTCAAAGAGAAACGAATAAAATAGGAATAGGGGCAGATGGGCGGCTTACAACCCATTTGCCTTTTTCTATGTGTCTGGAGGGGAATTATGAAGAAAGTTTTTAAGGATAAGGTTTTTTTAAAGACGATGCTCATCTTGGCGATTCCAATTACCTTACAAAGTTTTATTACATCATCACTTAACCTTGTAGATACTTTAATGGTAGGAAGCTTAAAAGAAGCAGCAATTTCAGCAGTAGGGCTTGCTAATCAATATATGTTTATTTTTACTTTATGTTTGATGGGCATTAATGCTGGAGCCAATGTTTTCATGTCTCAGTTGTGGGGAAAGAGGGATGAAGCAGGGATTAAAACTTTTTTAGGAGTAGATTTAACGATTGGGCTCATTGCATCTAGTTTATTTGGGGCATTAGCTTTCTTTAGTCCTCATATGATTATGAACATTATGTCAGATGACCCTGAAGTAATAGAGTTAGGGATTAACTACTTAAAAATTGTTGCAGTCAGCTGTATTTTTATGAATTTTACTCAAGGTTATTCAGCAGCATTACGTAGTACTGAGCAAACCAAACTACCTATGTATGGTAGTTTAATTGGGGTAACACTTAATGTGATACTGAATTGGGTCTTCATTTTTGGTAAATTGGGTGCACCCGCTATGGGCGTTGAAGGAGCAGCATTAGCAACCATGCTATCAAGATTAGTGGAGATGCTTTTCATTGTTGGCATAGTATACATGAGTAAGAATAGGGTAGCTGCTAAGTTTAAGGAAATGTTTAATTATAATTGGAGGATTATTGGGGATTACTTTAAAACTTCATGGTCTGTTATTGCTAATGAGTTGATTTTTGCAGTAGGAAGTGCGGCTTATTCAATAGCCTATGCAAAGATTAGTACAAATGCATCAGCAACAATGCAGATTTCAAGTACAATTATTAATATGTTCTTTATCTTTTTAACAGGAATAGGAACAGCAGCTTCCATTATGATTGGAAATAAGATTGGTGCAAAAGAAGAGAAAAGAGCAAAAGAATATGCAAGTCATGTTGCAATGCTGACACCATTTATTGGAATTTTCCTAGGAGTTAGTTTATGGATGTCAGCACCAATGGTAGCTACTTGGTTTGACATACAACCAGAAACTTATCAGTCAACCATTACTGTGCTTCGTATTATGGCGCTGTTCATGCCACTTCGTTCTTTTAATGCCATTATGATTATTGGAGTCTTTAGAGGAGGGGCAGATACAACTTATTCTATGGTTGTACAAGCAACAACCATTGTGGGATACTCTGTACCATTAGCTTTTATAGGAGCACTTGTGCTCAAGTGGCCTGTACACCTTGTATTTTTATTAGTTTGTTCAGAAGAAATGGTTAAAATGCCATTTGAGTTATGGAGATTAAAATCAGGTCGTTGGATGAGAAACATAGTAAGTTAAGTTGACAAATACATTCATAAAAAAGCATCACTAAACTAGTAAGCTTATGTACTAGCTGTGATGCTTTTTTGTTTTGTGATAAAGTCACAGAAAAAAACGATATAAATCCCTATAATGAATTCTATATTCATGCAAGGAGAGTTTATATGATAAAAAGAAAAGCTAAAGTTTTAAAAGATGAGTGTGTTGCTTGTGGTTGCTGTAAGAAGGTTTGTCCTAGAGATGCCATATCTATAAAAAAAGGTATGTATTCACAAATTAATGAAGCGCTATGTGTTGGATGTAAAAAGTGTATTTTAGTTTGCCCAGCAGATGTTATTGAGCTTATGGAAATGGAGGTTTAAATAATGAAAAAAGCAAAAAAATGGTATGATTATTTATGGATTGTATCAGTTATCTATTTGATGTTGGGATTTTTTAATATATTATTTGCTTGGCTTGGTCTAATTTGTTTTTTTACCCCCTTATTGATGTCTATATTGGGTAAAGAGAAAGGGTACTGTAATAATTACTGTGGGAGAGGGCAATTATTTACTGTTTTAGGTAGAAAGTTAAAGCTTTCAAGGAATAAGTCTATACCTAAATTTTTACGTTCTAAATGGTTTAGATATGGGTTTTTAGCATTTTTTATGAGTATGTTTTTAAATATGTTATTTACAACTTATTTAGTATTTATACAAGCAAATAGTTTAAACCAAGTTGTAACTTTGCTTTGGACTTTTAAGTTACCTTGGAATTGGGCTTATCATATAGAAGTTACGCCTTGGATAGCACAGTTTGCTTTTGGATTTTATAGTATTATGATTACATCAACTGTATTAGGTGCCATTACAATGATATTATTTAAGCCAAACTCTTGGTGTGTTTATTGTCCTATGGGAACTATGACACAGCTTATATGTAAGGCAAAATACAAGAATGAAAAGTAGATGGTATTAAATTAATTTTTTCAACTTGTCTTTATCAACAATTTCTATAGTACCACGAGATAAGGTCACTATATTCTCTTGCTCAAAGTATTTTAACATTCTAGATACTACTTCTCGAGCACTTCCGATATATTTACCTATCTGTTCATGAGTTATTTTTATACGAGTTGTATTAAGCTTTATGGACTCATCTAATAGGAAAATAGCAAGACGAGTATCAAGTTTCATAAAAAGGATTTGCTCAATAGTCCACATTACATTAGAAAATTTATCAACAGTATTTCTTAGTATAAAGTTTTCTATATAGACACTTTCAGTTATTAACTCAGAAAAAGTAGCAGAATTTATAAGGAGGACTTCTGTTTCTTTTTCACAATCAATATAAACATCAAATGTTATATTTTTTAAGATACAAGATGAAGAAAGAATACAAATATCATTATCATTAAGTCTAAATAAAGTTATTTCTTTACCATCTTCAGATAATATATATGTTCTAAGTTCTCCTTTTTTTATTAAAATAATACCTAAACACTCTTTGTTAGGATTATAAATATTTTCTCCTTTTAAATATTTTATACTTATAGTATTTTCTATAATTTTACTTTTTTGTGATTTATTAATTTTATCCCAAAAGTATAATGTGCTTTGTAAATAATTTAAATCATTTGGATTTACCATAATTTACTCCTAAATAATAAATAAGTAAATTGTAACATAAGAAGGAGATATAGACAATAAATAGTAAAATGGTATTTAAAGCTGCAAAAAAAGTTAAGTCTATATAAGGCTTAGCTTTTTTTGTATTTAAGCCGATATAAAAATTTAGTTAAATAAAACAAGAAAGATAGACATAAATTAGATAGTAAACTATAATGAGGACAAGTAATATTAAGCTAGAGGAACTCGGAGGGATAAAAGTGAGGTATATTGACCTAACACTTCAAGTAAAAAAGACGAATAGGGTCTATAAGCAGGCAGAGGTTCAACCTAAGAAAAATATTGTTATGGGACACGTGGGGACACACTTTGATATTTTTGGAGATATTCAAATTCCCCTTGACTATATGCAAACCAGGGGGATTATGTTTGATGTAAGTCATATTAAAGATAGAGAAATAACTTTAGATGATATTGATTTAGATTATATAAAACCAGGGGATTTTGTTTTGATTCGTACAGGTTCTATTGAAAGGCATCCTTATGGAAGTGGCCTATACTTTTCTCAAAGTACTCAATTTTCCTGGGAAGTTATTCAGAGTTTAGCTATGGAACGTGTTCGTTTTATTGGAATTGATGCGCCGGATTTAAGAAGAGGACCAGAACATATAGAAGTGGACAAGCTTTGTTTAAGGTATGGAACTTTTGTAGTAGAAAACTTAACCAATTTAAAAGAGGTTACACCACATGAAGTTTGTAAAGTGTTAACCATGTGGTTCGAAGACCCCGAGGCAACAGGTATTAAATGTCGTGTTGTTGCTGTGCAGCCTGAGTAAGGATAGTGAAAGAGATTGTTTAGAAAAAAGCCTAGAGCTCACTAAACAATCTTTTTTACTAATAAAAGGAAATAAAATGGTAATAATATAAATAAGAAATAGATATTGGTAAAAGTCTAGTTATGGGAGGACAAGAAGATGATGAGTCTTAATCGAAAAGGGGAATATCATTTAACAGCTAAAGATGCAAGAAATATGATGATTATTTTGATATTGTATGGTATCGTATCTTTCTTTCACTTAGGAAGTATGGAGGGAGCACAGACTTTCTGGTCTACAGAAACACAAGGAAACGAGGTAATATTAGATTTAGGAGAGGTTAGAGAGGTTGCTTTTTTAAGACAATTTACAGGAGCTAGATTTGGTAAATATGATTTGGCTATATCTAATGATAACATTAATTATTCGAGCTTAGGTGAACTAGAGCAAAAGAAAGTATTTGCTTGGCAAGATGGAGAGATTAATCAAAGTTTTAGGTATCTAGCTATTAGAGAGCATGGTAAAAAGGGGGAGATTGGAGAAGTTGCGCTTTATGATAAGGCGGGTAATCGTTTGAATGTTATAGGTCTTAATGAGGAAAGTCAGTTACTTGTAGATGAACAAGATGTGGTGCCTTCTGAAATCAGCTATATGAATACAACCTATTTTGATGAAATTTATCATGCACGTACTGCGTATGAATATATCCATGGCATGAAGATTTATGAATGGACTCATCCACCATTAGGAAAGCTTATTATGACCATTCCAATCATGATATTCGGCATGACTCCCTTTGCTTATCGTGTGATGGGAAATCTAGTTGGTATTTTAATGTTGATGATTATTTATATTTTTGCCAAAAGAATGTTTAAAAAGACACAATATGCTACTTTTGCTATGCTTCTTTTTGCAGTTGATGGCATGCACTTTGTACAGACAAGAATAGGTACAGTAGATAGCTATTTAGTATGCTTTATTATGTTAGCTTACTTATTTATGTATCAGTATATATGCTGTGACCCTGATCGAGAGCCTGGTAAGATGCATCTTAATTTGTTGGCTTCAGGTTTTTTCTTAGGGTGTGCCATTGCAACTAAATGGAATGGGGCTTATACAGCGATTGGACTTGCTATTTTATTCTTTATTAATTTCTTTAAACGTAGTGGGCAAATGAGATTATCTAGCAAATGGCGTACACATCGCAAGACTATCTTTTGGGCATGTTTTATTTACTTTATTTTAATTCCAGTAATCATTTATATCGCCTCTTATATCCCTGATATGATGATTAACCCTGAGGTAAGAACAGTAAAAGGATTTATAGCGCTACAAAATAAAATGTATCATTATCATTCAGATTTAGAGGCAACTCATCCCTTTAGTTCACCTTGGTATTTATGGCCACTTGGTGTTAAGCCGCTATGGTATTATGATGGACAGGTTGCAGAAGGGATGGTTTCTACCATTACGCTTCACTCCAATCCGTTTATATGGTGGACAGGTATTTTAGCTATGCTTTACTTCTTTATTCAATCCATTATAGATAGAAGTAAGAACTACTATTTTATATCTATTGCTATTTTAGCAGCTTATGTGCCTTATGTAGGAATACCACGTATCATGTTTCTATATCACTACTTTCCCGTTGTGCCATTAATGATTTTAGCAATAACAGGTACCATTAAAGATATAGAAGAAAATCTTGGGCAGAAAAATTGGTGGAAGTGGTATGCGGTTATTGCTACTATAATGTTCTTTTTCTTCTACCCTATTTACTCAGGATTCTTAGTGCCAGAATGGTATGCAAAATTAACAGAGTGGTTCCCTGTATGGCAGCTTTATTAGGATGATTTTAAAAGCTTATAAGGTGTGGCATAAAGCACTTTGTTATAATAAACTAGTAATAGGCTTTAGAAGAGCTAGATGGAGGAGGGAATTATGAGTAAGGCAAAATTCACATTACTTATCGATCAAGATGATGTACTGGCAGAATATATACAAGCGGTAACAAATACGTATAACCAGAAGTATGGAGCACAAATTAGTGTGGATGCTTGTACTTCGTGGAATTTAAGCACTATATTTGGTGAAGAAGTGGATACAATTATGCATGATCCAGCATTGTTTAGAGAACTGGAACCAACAAAAGATGCACTTGAAGTATTTGAACGGTTATATAAGAGTGATTTATTTGAGATGTATATTGTAACAGCAGCTCATCCTGCTTGTGTGGAAGCAAAGTTTGAATGGATTAGAAAGCATTTACCATTTTTCCCGGAGGATAGGGTAATTGTTTGTAAGAGAAAATATATGGTTAAGGGGGATTTTCTATTAGATGATGGGATGCATAATATAGAAGCATTTTTAGAAAATGGGGGAACTCCTATCATTTTTGAAAGACCTCATAATAAGAATCAAAGGAAAGATATACAAAGAGTAAGAGATTGGTTGAGTTTTGAACGCATTATTATGGAAACTTGTTATCCAGAGCAGATGGCAGTTGAAATAGAAGATGAAGCAATATAATAGGAAGTTATTACACAAATAGTTGTTAATTTTGAGGATAAGACATAAAATAGAAGAATAAAATGTGAATAACTGTTTGAAAAGGGGAAAGAAATATGTATTTTGACTCACATGCTCACTATGATGATGAGCGTTTTGATGAAGATAGAGAGGTTTTATTAGAAGGCTTAAAGGAAAAAGGAGTTGATTTTGTCGTTAATGCAGCAGCGAATATGAAATCTTGTGAAACAAGCCTAGCCTTAGCTAAAAAGTATTCTTTTATTTATAGTAGCGTTGGAGTACATCCTCATGATGTGAAAGATTTAACAGAATTAGATATAGAGAAGATGAAGGAGCTTGCAACAGATGAAAAGGTGGTGGCTATTGGTGAGATTGGATTAGATTATTATTATGACCATTCACCAAGAGAAGATCAAAGAATTTGGTTTAGGAAGCAACTTTTATTAGCTAAGGAATTAGACCTACCAGTTATTATTCATAGTAGGGAGGCCTCTCAGGAAACTTTTGATATGATTATGGAAAGTGGTGTGAAAGAAGGAGTGATTCATTGCTTTTCTGGAAGTTATGAGCTGGCTAAAGAATATGTAAGAAGAGGTTTTTATCTTGGAATAGGCGGTTCCTTAACCTTTAAAAATGCTAAAAAGACAGTAGAAGTGGTAAAAGGCATAGATTTAAAACATTTATTAATAGAAACAGATTGTCCATATCTTACACCAGTTCCTCATAGAGGAGAGAGAAATGATTCTTCTTATCTAAAATACGTCGTTCAGAAAATCGCCGAAATTAAAGAGGTTTCGGAAGAGGAAGTGGCTCGTTATACTGAGCAAAATGCTAGAGATTTATTTAGAATAAAGTAATAAAAATTTAGAAATATAAGTAAAATATAGAAGAATAGAAACTAAAAAAAACAACTTTTTTAAAAAAGTTGTTTTTTTTAGTTTTGTAATGTATTACTAAACTTTAGATTTATGATAAGTAATCAATAGAAGGGAAAAAAGAAGTGTTTTTTCTAATGAAGTAAATTAAAAATAGAATGAATTTAAGATATAAAATAGAAAAATAATAAAAATAAAATAAGATATAGAATTATATCGGAAGAAGAGCATATAATTGTTATTAATTAAATGTTAATTAATTATTAAAACGTATTTTTTTAAAAACAAAAAATATATAGCTAAAAACCTTGAAAATACGTTGGTATTTATAAAAAAATAAGCGTTTTTTAAGAATTGATTTTTTGAAATTATTACAAAAGGCTTGAAAAACTCATTAAGATATATTACAATCGTAAATGTAGTTGCAATAAATAAATAATTATTGTGATTAACAAATCGTTGTAGTAAAGCCCGATTCACCAGATGAAGTGAAAAAGACCAAAGGCTAGAAGAAGTAAAGATAAAACTAAACTTTTGAAGGCGAGATTTAAGGAGGAAATCATGAAGAATCGAAGTAGAATCGCTTTATTAATGATAGTGCTGTTCATGTTCTCAGCAGTTAGTATTACAGCCTATCAGTCTATGTCAAAGGTTATTACATTAGTCGATGACAAACAAGTTACCCATTATCAAACAGATACAAAGAATGTACAAGAATTGTTGACAGAACTTAATATTACAATAGGTGATAAGGATTCTGTGGAACCAGCACTTGATACTGAAATTACAGACAATATGCAAATCACTATAGAAAGATGGAAACCAACTGTTCACTTAAATATTAATGGTGATGTAAAGGCACACCTAACTAATGCACAAACAGTGGGAGAATTCATAGACTCTTTAGGACTAACACTTAACGAAGGAGATGTTGTTGAACCTAGTTATGACCAAGCTATAGTAGATAACATGAAAGTTACTGTTAAAACTAGAGTAGTTAGGACAGTAGAAGAAGATAGGCCAATGAGCTACGCAAAAAAAGTCGTAGAAACAACAGACCTAGCTTACGGTGAAACAAAAGTTTCTCAACAAGGTAAAAATGGTGTGAAGACTGTTACAGTTGAAAAAGAATACCTTGGTGATGAACTAATTAATGAAAACGTCTTAGACGTAGTTGTTAAAGAGCAACCTATT
>JARKVN010000052.1 GCA_029851645.1 Cellulosilyticum sp.
GTGTATTAAAGAAATGGTGAAGTTATGTTAAGACAAAAAATAGAAGCATTTTGTAACTCTATCGGGTTAGATTGCATAGGATTTATTCCTTGTAGAAGGTTTGATGAATTACAAAGCTTTTATGAAAATAGAAAGATGCTCAAATTACAAAATGAATTTGAAGAAAAGGAGATAGAAAAGCGGATTAACCCTAATCATTACATGGAAGAAGGAAAGACAATTATTTCAATAGCTTTTCCTTATTATCATGAAGAGGGTGAGGAAAGCAAGGATAATGGTTTTTCTATTTATACGAAAAGATTGGACTATCATAGAATTGTTAAAAAGTATTTAGGAGAAATAGCTACTTTTATTGAATCATTAGGGGGACGTGCCTTACCTTTCGTAGATAGCAATACCTTGCCAGAACGATATATTGCCTACTTGGCAGGGGTTGGATTTATTGGACGAAATAATATGATTATTACAGAGCGATATGGTTCTTATGTTTTTTTAGGGGAAATCATAACAGATTTAGAAATAGTATGTAAGGACCAGAGGCACTTTGAGGAAATTAAAGAGTATAAAGAGTGTCACTTTTGTGAACAATGTATTAAGGAATGTCCGACAAAATCTATTAATAAACATAGATGTAATCCTAATATTTGCTTATCCTACTTTACTCAGAAGAAAGAACTTAGCGACAAAGAAATGAAGTTACTTAAAGGAAATATTTTTGGTTGTGATTTCTGCCAACTTAAATGTCCTTACAATGAAGGTGTAGAAATAAACGTATTAAAAGAGTTTGCAACACTTTCCTATATGAATGAAACACCAGATGTTTATGCCAGTATGGATAACGCCTATTTTAAAGAGAAAATAAGCCATACGTCATGTGGTTGGCGTGGAAAAAATGTGATTCGAAGAAATGCGCTCATTCATTTGGCTCATAAAGGAGAAAATATTAGTGAGTATCGGGGTGAGTCTAGTTATATTAATGATTATATTGATAGACTGACAGATTTTAAAGAGCATAAAAACTAAGCATTAGAAATCAAAGATAATAATTATTATTAAAGAGATACTTGCATTTATGCTGATGATTTAGTATATTTAACATGGAGAAAAGACTCTCAAAGTATAATGTGATTTTTATAAGAAAAGGAGAGGACTAAATGGAGAAACCAATTAAGGAACTTGATCTGATTATTATTGGAGCAGGACCTGCTGGATTGACAGCTGGTATCTATGCTTCACGCGCAAATCTTAAGACTCTCATTTTAGAAAAAGATGTCATAGGTGGACAAGTAAGAACAAGCTATACAATAGAAAACTATCCTGGTTTTGAACTCATTAAAGGAAATGAATTAGCAGATAGAATGGAACAGCAGGCAGCCAAGTTAGGTGCCGAAATTGATGAATTTGATTTTATAGAGCATGTTTCACTATCAGATGAAGAGAAAATTGTTGAGACAGGAGATTATATCTATAAACCTAAAGCAGTTATTATTGCAACAGGAGCAACACCTAAGAAACTACCTATTCCTAATGAAAGTAAGTACTTAGGTAAAGGCGTTCATTACTGCGCTGTATGTGATGGTGCTGGCTATACAGATGAAGTAATAGCTGTTATAGGTGGAGGAAATGCAGCTTTAGAAGAAGCCATGTTCTTAGCTAAGTTTGCTAAGAAAGTCCTTATTATAAGAAGATATGATTACTTTAAAGGTGAGGCAAAAGTATTAGAAGCTGTAGAGCAAACACCCAACATAGAAATTATGTATAATTGGGATTTAGTAGATGTCATGGGAGAAGACTTTGTAGAGTATGCCATTATTAAAAATACCAAGTCTCAAGAAATAAAAGAAATTCCTCTAAAAGCAGTATTTGGATACATTGGAACGATGCCAAAGACTGATTTATTTAAAAATGACCTTAAGATGACAGATGCAGGATATATTGAAACAAACGAAAGTATGGAAACAACGATTAAAGGTGTTTATGCTGCTGGTGATGTGAGAGAAAAAGAATTTAGACAAATTACAACTGCAGTAGCAGATGGTACAATTGCTGCTTTAAAAGCAGAAAAATATATAACTAATGAAGAATAGAGAAGGAGAAATGAAGATGATTAAAGTATATTCAGTAGAATGGTGTGGACCATGTAATAAAGTAAAAAAATATTTAGCAAGTAAAGGGATGGACTTTGAAGTTGTAACAGTAGCTGATGCTAAAGAAGATAGAGATATTGTTCAAGAAATCTCAGGACAAAGAGGGGTACCTGTAACTGTTATTAACGAAGACATCATTGTTGGATTTGATAAAGCTCAAATCGATAATGCTTTAGCTAAACTAAGCTAGTTTATGGATTCAGTTACTTAAATCAGTAAAAGACCTTGCAATTTAGATTGTTTTATGGCATGATAGTAAAAATTATTAAAAACTAGGTCTTTACAGAAAGGAGTGACAATATGAAACAAGCAGTAGCCTTTTTTGATATTGATGGAACAATTTACCGTGAAGGACTGATTACTGAAGTTTTCAAGAAGATGGTCAACTATGAATATATTGATGGCAGCAAGTGGTACAATGAGGTGCGTCCAGCATTCTTAAATTGGGATAAACGTGTAGGAGATTATGATACCTATTTATTAAAGATGGTAGAGATTTATATGGAAGCTGTAAAAGATATTCATGAAGACCAAATAACATACGTAGCTAAGAAAGTCATTGAGCAAAAGGGAGACCGTGTTTATACTTTTTCTAGAGAACGTATCAAATGGCATAAAGAAAAAGGGGATAAAGTTATTGCTATTTCAGGATCTCCTAGTGAACTTGTTAAAGAGATGTCTCAAAAATATGGGATGGATGATTTTAGAGGAACCATTTATGAAAAGAATGAAGATGGAAAATATAATGGTCATGTCATTCCTATGTGGGACGCAGAAAGTAAGCGAAAGGCACTTTTAGGATTAGTAGACAAGTATCATATTGATTTAGAAGCTAGTTATGCTTATGGTGATACAGCTGGAGATTTTATCATGCTTAAGATGGTAGGGCATCCTTATGCTATTAATCCTACTAAAGAACTACTTGTTAAAATTAAAGCAGATGAGGAACTTAGAAGAAAAGTTACAATCATTGTAGAAAGAAAAGATGTCACTTATAGATTAAATATTGAAAATCTAGATCTGATCTGATATAAATAATATAATATAATATAGAAATAAAAGCCCTATACAAGCTAGATGGATTGCTAAGTTTGTATGGGGTTTTATTTCTATGGGTATAAGCTGCTGAAAACTGCAAAAGCTAAGTTAAGAAATTAACTGAGCGAGGTAATTGTATGAATGAACTAAATGTTGCAGCTGTAAGTGCAAATGAGCTAATTTTATTATTGGGCGTTATAGGAGTCGTTGGCATTATAGGAGGCTGGATAAGCGAGCAGATTAAAGTGCCAGATGTGGTCTTGTACTTAGTGTTAGGAATTCTTGCAGGCCCTATTTTTTTTGATGTCATTAACCTTGAGTCTTTTCCTGTTGCAAATGAAATAATTTTAAGTTTTGGTTCAGCTTTCATATTATATGAAGGGGGACGTGAGGTAAAGTTAAAGGTATTAAGTCAGGTGAAAGTGACAGTTGGTTTACTAGCTACATTAGGTGTGGTCATTTCCATGTTTATTGTGGCCTTAGGTGCTTATTGGACTTTCGGTGTTCCTTTTCAAATCTGTCTATTACTAGGGGCTATTATTGCCCCCACAGATCCGGCCAGTTTAATTCCAGTATTTAGTCAAGTTTCTATTGTAAAAAAGCTGAAACAAACCATTATTAGTGAATCTGCTTTTAATGATGCAGTAGGGGCTATCTTAGTAACAACTTTAATGGGAATTATCCTTTCTAATCAATTTACATTGAGTCAAAGTTTACTTAAATTTATGATCATGGTTGTAGTGGGAGCACTTATAGGCATTAGTGTTGGCCTAGGTGCAGAAACACTTTCATCAGAAAAATCTTATGGGATTTTTAGAGAATTTGGTCCTATTCTTTCTGTGCTTTCTGTTATTTTTGCTTATGAAATAACAGAACGTTTACATGGAAGTGGTTATATGGCAGTTTTTATTGCAGGACTCATTTCGGGTAATAAAAAGCAGTTTGGGTTATGGGCACCAGAAGAGAGCTTTGTTTCAGCAGTTCATTTTAGAGAAAATATTGCTACTTTATCACGAATGGCCATTTTTATTGTACTAGGAACAAGAGTTCATTTACCCTCTCTTTTGCAGTATGCAGGAAAAGCACTAATCATTGTGGGGATTTTAATGCTTATTGCTCGGCCGTTAGTTGTACTTGTTTGTACTAGTTTAGACCGAAAGGCTAGTTGGAGGAAAAATGAGAAACTATTTATGATGTGGGTAAGGGAAACAGGAGTAATTCCAGCAGCATTATCTGGTATGGTAGCTTCTATGAAACTACCAGGATATGAAATGATTTCTTCAGTAGTATTTATGACGATTCTAGTAACTTTACTGCTTCAGGCAAGTACGAATCAATGGATGGCAGAGAAGCTAGGTGTATTAGAGCCAGAGGATAAGTAAGGATAGTACATTGACAATGAATAATAATTATTATAAAATAAAATGACAATATTAGTAAAATATTAAAAGAATTGAGGATAAATAATGGCAGGACATAAAATGATTTGTTTTTGTAAACAAGTAGATTACGTTACAATTAGAAAGGCAATGATTAGTGGTGCACGTACTGTAGAAGAAATCAAAGAGATGACAGGAGCAGGAACAGGATGTGGAAGATGTGTTTCTGATATTGAGAAAATTTTAGCTTCAGTATGTGGATGTAAAGGAACTGCACTAAAGGATGTAGTAGATGCTGTGAATAATGGTGCAGATACTGTAGAGAAAGTTGGAGAAATCACAGGAGCAGGAACAGGGTGTGGAAGATGTAAAGCACTCTTGCAAAATGTAGTGGATTTAAAGAAATAAGATAGAAACACATAATGATAAATGATACAGAGCTAAGATGATTTTAAAAATGATCTTAGCTATCTTTCTATTAAAATGAATATTTCATCAAGGAATTGACATTTCGTAATGAATATATTACAATAAAATTAAATAAAAATTAATATGAATTTACGGATTGTGACTGGTAAAGCAGGCAAGACCATATTTATAGTGGGCGTATTCTATCATACTATAAATATGGTCTTTTTTATTGCTAAAGGAGAACCAATATGTATGAAATTTTAAAAGTAATTAATAATAATATTGTGTGCTCTATGGATCAAGATGGAGAGGAAATTATTTTACGTGGATTAGGCATTGGTTTTAAGAAGAAAGTAAAGGATTTTGTAGAAGAAGCTCAAATTGAAAAGATTTATAAGATTGCTAATTCAACTACTCGAAACAAGCTTCAAGAATTACTGGCAGATATTCCTTTAGAATATGTGAAAACATGTACAGAGATTATTGAGTATGCCAAGGAGGCTTTAAAAAGGCAGCTTAATGATAATATTTATCTGACATTAACAGACCATATTAGTTTTGCAATAGAAAGAATGAAGAATAACCAGTGTTATAAGAATGCATTACTTATGGAGATAAAAAGATTTTATCCTGAGGAATATGCAATTGGTCTTTATGCACTTGATGTGATTAAGTCAAAACTAAAGGTAGACTTGCCTATTGATGAAGCAGGATTTATTGCACTTCATATTGTGAATGCGGAGTTAGATATGAAAATGTCTGATATGATGCATATTACAGAACTGATTCATAGTACACTAGATCTTATTAGATCCTATTATCAAATTGATTTAGATGAAGATTCACTATATTATGATCGTTTAGTAACACATCTTAAATTCTTTGGACAGAGATTATTTAATAACAAGGTCAGCCGTAATGAAGATGCTATTTTTCAAGAAATGGTAAAAGTTCAATATCCAAAGGATTATAAGTGTGCTAACTTAATAAGAAAGTATATAGAAGAAACATATAATAAGCAAATTAATGAAGAGGAAATGGTATTTTTAACGGTACATTTACGAAGAATTACAATGCCCTCTTAATTGGATTGTGACTGGTAAGGCAGGCAAGACCAAAATGAGCTAATGGACGAATCCGTCTATTGGTGTCGTTTTGGTCTTTTTGTTTGCTAAAAATGTATGTTTTGACTCACCTATGAGCAATACTAACTGGTAACCTGATTTCTGTAGTGAACCTATTAATTTTTACTTAATCATAATTTAAACATAAAGGAGAGATGTACATGAAAGACAAAATTTTTGGCGTACTTCAGCGTGTAGGAAGATCATTTATGCTTCCTATTGCCTTGCTTCCAGTAGCAGGGTTATTCTTAGGAATTGGGGGTTCATTTACCAATACAACAACCCTTGAAACCTATGGACTTATGGGAGTGATGGGACCTGGAACAATTATTAATGCTATTTTAATGGTTATGAACGCAGCAGGTGACATTGTATTTGCTAACTTACCGATTTTATTTGCAATGGGTGTAGCCATTGGTATGGCTAAGAAGGAAAAAGAAGTTGCAGCACTTTCTGCAGCAGTTGCCTTCTTCATTATGCATGCCTCAGTAGGTGCCCTAATTAATATTAATGGCGGCGTAGAGGCTATGTTAGATGGGGCAACCACTTCAGTCGTTGGTATTACTTCATTCCAAATGGGCGTATTTGGAGGGATTATCGTAGGACTAGGTGTAGCAGCACTTCACAATCGTTTCTATAAAATTGAATTACCAC
>JARKVN010000076.1 GCA_029851645.1 Cellulosilyticum sp.
AATAGAGTTAAAGGTGTACTTTAATGAAGTATTATTATTGAAAGGACAAACAAGATGAGTCAGTTAAAAAGATTACTAAGCTTAACAGGTTCAGCTTTTGTAGTTGGAATGTTGCTCGCAGGATGTAGTCAAAATCGTTCAGAATCTATAACTTTTTTCAATTATGGAGAGAATATAGATCAAGAAACATTAAAGCAGTTTGAAGAGGAGTATGGTATAAAAGTAAAAATGGATACTTTTGATGATATGGATACCATGCATCTTAAATTATCTGGTAGTGATGTGAAG
Source organism: Cellulosilyticum sp. (assembly GCA_029851645.1). Taxonomy (GTDB): domain Bacteria; phylum Bacillota; class Clostridia; order Lachnospirales; family Cellulosilyticaceae; genus Cellulosilyticum. Next base: position 289 of record JARKVN010000076.1, read on the forward strand.
TATGATGTCATTTTGGTTTCTGATGCCTTAATGCCCAAAATGATTGAAGAGGGACTACTTCAAGAAATTAACAAAGAGAATATACCTAATATTGCTCAAATGGATGAGGAATATTTAAATCTAGCAATAGACCCAGGCAATAAATACTCAGTACCTTATATGTTTGGAACAATTGGGATTGTTTATGATAAAAATGTAGTGACAGAGGAAGTAGATAGTTGGGATATATTATGGGATGAGAAGTACCGTGATCAAGTGTTCATGTTTGACACTTATAGAGATACTTTAGGGGTAGCTTTAAAGAAATTAGGCTATTCAATGAACTCTGATAACCCACAAGAACTTGAAGAAGCGAAACAAATTTTATTGGAGCAAAGAAGCTTAGTAGACCCTAAATATGGTGTGGATAATGGAACCACTATGATTGCAGCAGGAGAAACGGCTCTTAATATGATTTGGTCTGGAGAAGGGCTTAATCTTCAAGAAGAATACCCAAATTTAGTGTATACTATACCTAAAGAAGGGGTAAACTTCTGGATTGATAGTCTCTGTATTCCTGCAAATGCAGAAAATGTGGAAGGGGCAGAGAAATTTATTAACTTTGTAAGTGACAAAGAAAGCGCACTTAGAATAGCTGATGAAATTGGATATACAACACCAAATAAAGAAGCTAGGCTAGAGCAACCAGAACACATAAGAAATAATCCTAATGCTTATATGCCAAAAGAGTTAATGGAGCTAAGTGAAATATATATGCCGTTATCACTTGAAACAAAACAAATGTATGATAGTGTATGGACACAAATTAAAGTGAATTAATTTTTTGGATAAAATAGATTAATATGAAAATAAAAACTTTTATATAAGGCTTTACTTTTAAGTTTTTATCGTTTATAGTAAATTCAGCTAACAATTAAATAAAAAGTAGATAGAGGTCGCGACTTTTAAGAGTAACTTTGCAGAGTTAAGCACGTTGAAGCAAAGCAAAAGGAAAAGTTGCCGAAGCAAATAACTGAAGCTTTAAGGTTATTATGTTGGGGTTATATAGAAGATATATAACACTGTCACAAAGTAATTTGTGGGGAGCTATCATGATAGACTATTTAAGAGAAGAATGAACGGAATTTATTCTAACTTTAGGATAATAATAAGTCTTGAGTGATATGCTCAGGACTTTTTTTGTTGGACAAATAGATAAAAAATGGAGGATTGTACATGGATATGGTTGATGTAGGGTGGTTATCAATTTTACCACCAGTGATTGCTATTGTTTTAGCATTAGTGACAAAAGAGGTAATTTCCTCATTAATAATCGGGATTTTCTCAGGGGCATTAATTTATGCTTTGAATACAGGAGGAGGGCTAGTTGAGGCAACGGATGTAGCCTTAAAACTTATGGCTCAAAAATTGGGAGATAATACTTCAATTATTCTATTTCTAGGTTTCTTAGGCGCACTTGTGGCAGTTATTACTATGGCAGGGGGCTCAAGAGCTTATGGTGAATGGGCTGGTAATAAGATTAAATCTAAAAAAGGTGCACAACTGGGAACATCTTTTTTAGGAGCTCTTATTTTTATTGATGACTACTTTAACTGTTTAACAATTGGAACAGTGATGAGACCTGTCATAGATAAATACAAAATTTCTAGAGCGAAACTAGCTTATATTATTGATGCAACAGCAGCGCCTGTTTGTATTATTGCACCCATCTCATCTTGGGCAGCATCCGTTATTTCACAAATAGGTGGGTTAGAGGTAAATGGTACCACGCTGAATGGAATGGAAACTTTTATGGCAACCATCCCTTATAACCTTTATGCGATTTTAACTTTAATCATGGTTGTTGTACTTTGTGTAACCAATATCGAATTTGGACCAATGGCAAAGTTTGAAGAAGAAGCAAGAAATGGAGATGGAACGGTAAATATGAGTATGGATGAATTAGGAGAAGATGAATTTGCTCATATGAAAATTTCTTCTAAAGGAAAAGTATTTGACCTAATTATTCCAATTGTTGCACTGATTGTTTTTGCTATTTTCTCTATGCTTTATGTAGGTGGGTATTTTGAAGGCGGTATGACACTTGCAGAAGGTTTTGGGAATACAGATGCAGGTCCAGCTCTTGCTATTGCAGGGTTTGGTGCTTTAATAGTTGCTTTTGTACTTTTCGTACCACGTAAGCTAGTAAGTTTTAAAGAGTTTATGGAAGGAATTGGGATTGGTATTAAATCTATGGTAGGTGCTTTCATTATTCTTACACTTGCTTGGACCATTAGTGGTGTTTGTAGAGACTTATTAGGAACAGGGGAATTTGTAGGAGCATTAGTAGCTGCATCTAATATGCCAGGAGCATTCATTCCGGCAATTGTTTTCTTAGTAGCAGGTGGACTTGCCTTTGCTATGGGAACTTCATGGGGAACATTTGGAATTCTTATTCCAATCGTAGCTATGATTTGTAGTGCAGTAGCACCTGAGCTTATAGTGGCTTCTCTTTCAGCAACACTTGCTGGAGCAGTATTTGGAGACCACTGTTCACCTATTTCAGATACAACAATTCTTTCTTCAACAGGAGCAGGATGTAAACATATTGACCACGTTTCATCACAAATTCCATACACTCTAGTTGTAGCTAGTTGTTGTTTTGTAGGTTACATTATTGCAGGATTTACAGCTAATGTATGGCTTACACTTGGTAGTTCAGTTCTACTATTAGCAGGAGTTTTATTTGTATTATATAAAATAACAGCTAAAAGAAGCTAAGAAATAATAGGTTATGAAAAATCAGGAAATCCTAATAGAGGGTGTCCTGATTTTTTTATTAAGGGGGCTAGAATTTTAGAATCTGTATCAGAACTTTATGATTTATTTATACTAATTGGGTAAAGTAGAACTGACAGTAAAATAACTTGAAAAGGTAAGAGAGCATTTAAAAAATAAAAGAGAAGGTTATAAAGTAAATATGAAAATTGATTATTTTAAATTACAAATAGAAAAAGTCCAAGTAGAAAAACAGCATCTCAAAAAACGATTAGATGGCTTAGGTACCATGAGAGTATTAGCCTTTGTAGGTGCCTTAGCAAGCTTTATTATGGGAAATCTTAATGCAAAATGGAGTGGTTACGTTTTCGGAGGAGTATTATTAGTACTTTTCATTGTTTTAGTGAAAAGGTATAAGAAGCTAGAGGATGAGAAAAATTACAAAGAAGCCAGAGAAAAAGTATTAGAAAGCTACTTAGCACGTCTAGGTGATGAGTGGAAACAGTTTGAAGAAAATGGAGAAAGTTATAGAGGGGATAATGCGAAAGCAAAGGATTTAGACTTACTAGGGCGATCTTCATTGTATCAATATCTTTGCGCAGCACATACGCCCTATGGCAAAAGAAAATTAGCCCAGACATTAGTTGAAGGGTATAAGGAAAAGGAAGAAATTTTAAGAAGGCAGGAAGCCATTAAAGAGTTCATTCAAGATGAAAACTTTGTTTTGCATCTTCATACCTTAGGTCAGCAGATGCAGCTTAAGAGAGAAAAACTAGAAGAAGGACAATTGGAAGACTTTATAAAACAGGCGGAAGAGCAACGTACCTATATTTCTAGGTTGATGAAAGGACTGAGTATAGGACTACCCTTTGTAACCGTTTTTTGCCTAGTAGCAGCCTGGAGCAAGGTTAATGCAATGACGAATTATACGATTGCAGGAATAGGGATGACCATTCAGATGGGGATTGCTTTGTGGAATTATAAAAAGAATGAGGCAATCTTTAGACCGATTTTTGCATTTAATCAAAATATTAGGTTATATAAAGCTTTCTTAGGAGCTGTAGAAGAAAAAGAATTTAAAAGTGGCTATTTAAAAGAACTTCAAAATAAGCTAATGGCTTCAGGGGGAGCTGTAAAAGGACTGAATATGCTAAATGGATTAACAGAATCCGTTAAAATGAGATTTAATGGTGTGATGTATTTGGTTGTAAATAGCCTACTTATGTGGGATGTTTACTGTAAAGATGCTTTAAGTGTATGGAATAAACAATATGGAAAAGATATTCGGGCTTGGCTAGAAGTTATAGGAGAAGTAGAAACTTTACTCAGTTTAGCAGTTATAGGCCAGGTGAAAGAGCAGTATGTTTTTCCAGAGGTGATACAAAGCAAAGTACCTGAATTTGAATTTGAAGCGCTTACTCACCCATTAATTCAAGAGAAAAAAGTGGTAGGAAATAGTTTGCATTTACAAGAAGGGACATGTATCATTACAGGCTCTAATATGTCAGGAAAGACAACCTTCTTAAGAAGTATAGGTGTGAATTTAGCTTTAGCCTATGCAGGAGCACCTGTTACGGCACGTGCATTTCAAACATCTTATATGGAAGTTTTTACCTCCATGAGAATTGAAGACTGTGTAGATGAAGGTATTTCTACTTTCTATGCAGAACTTTTAAGGATAAAAGAAATGATTACCTTTAGTAAGCAGCATTTACCCATGCTTGCCTTAATTGATGAAATATTTAAAGGGACGAATTCAGCAGACCGCATTTTAGGCGCAACTCAAACTATTAAGAAACTTGGTGTGCCTTGGGCAAATGTGATGGTAACAACCCATGATTTTGAATTATGTCAGCTTGCAGATGAGCCTAATCAAAGGAGAAAAAGCTACAATTATCATTTTGAAGAATACTATGAGAAAGGGAAAATTCAGTTTGATTACAAGCTAAAGAATGGACGTTGTCAAACAACTAATGCGAAATATTTGCTACGAATGGTAGGGGTTTTAGATGAATTCTAAAAAAAATACTTGCAAATTACTTTAAAGTATTATATGATATAGAAAATTAATCAAGTCAATAAATTCTGTGAAAAGAAAAAGTATGTCATAAGGCTGTCTTACAGAGAGCTGATGGTTGGTGAGAATCAGTGGATAAGATATGACAGAAAATCATCTTGGAGAAGTGGGACTGAAATGCAAAAAGTAAGTGCCAACGGAGTTTCACCGTTATAGGAAATGCGTATGATAGTACGTAGCTGAGTGTTATAAGTAAAGAGTCTTTCATTTTATGTGACTTTGTTTGCTTATAGAATAAGGGTGGTATCGCGAGTAAACCTCGTCCCTTTTTAGGGGCGAGGTATTTTTATTTGTAAAACCATTATGAAAAATAATACTTAGCCCTACTCCAAGATGAAAAAATAAGCTTAGAGAATGAGTTGACAAAATATATGGAGGGAATAGAAGTGGAACAATTATCAAAAAGAGATTTTAGACTCATTGGCTTTATGTTATTTTCGTTATTTTTTGGAGCAGGGAATTTAATTTTCCCACCTTTTCTAGGACAGTCAGCAGGAGAAAATGCCTGGGTGAGCATGGTGGGATTTTTTATTACAGCAGTAGGTTTTCCAGTTATGGGGGTTGTAGCCGTTGCAAAATCAGGGGGACTTTATCCATTAGCAAGTCGTGTACACAGTAAATTTGCAGCAGTATTTACTGTACTCATTTATTTATCAATTGGACCTTGCCTAGGGATACCAAGAGCGGGAAGCTTACCTTTCGAGATGGCAGTTGCACCTTATATTTCTGGAGGTGAAGGGGTATTAGTTGGAGCTAGGTTGATTTATACACTAGTCTTTTTCTTAGTTGCCTTTTGGTTATGCCTAACACCAAGTAAATTAGTTGATCGTATTGGAAAATATTTAACACCAACTTTACTAAGCTTAATCGGACTTGTTTTTATAGCAAGCTTATTTAAACCATTAGGGGCATATGGAGAGGCAACAGGTGAGTATGTATCTTCTCCATTTGTAAAGGGATTTTTAGAAGGTTACTTAACAATGGATACCATTGCAGCACTTAACTTTGGTATTGTTATTTCATTAGCGATTCAAACAAAAGGTGTTAAATCAGAAAAAGCAGTTATCAAGCACTCTATTAAAGCAGGTCTTATGGCAGGTGCTTTACTCGTTGCAGTTTATGCAATGCTTTGTCACTTAGGTGCCATGAGTGGTGGGCGTTATGGTATGACAGAAAATGGTGCTCAAACTCTTAATCATGTTATGACTTATTTATTTGGTGCACCAGGTGCTATTTTATTAGCTGTTATTTTTACTGTAGCTTGTTTAACAACTTGTGTAGGATTAATTACTTCTTGTAGTGAGTATTTTGCCAGCTTGACAGATAAAGTATCCTATAAAACATGGGTTTCTATTTTATCAGCATCTAGTATGTTTTTAGCTAATATGGGGCTTAATAAAATTCTTGCAATTTCTGTACCAGTACTGAATGCCATTTATCCAATCGCAATCGTACTTATTGCCTTAGCTATGTTAGAGAAATTCGTTAAACAAAGTCAAGCAGTCTATGGTTGTGCCATTTTAGTAACAGGAGTAATCAGTGTAGTAGATGCTTTAAGCCAAGCAGGCTTAGAAATCACTTTCTTAGTGAAACTCTTCTCTAAGTTACCGCTTTATAGTCAAGGCTTAGGATGGATTGTACCAGCAATAATAGGAGCAGGAGTAGGTTATGTATGGCAGCTTCTTGTAAAAGATAAAAGTTTGGTAGCCACAAAAGTAGCTATGATAAAAAATCTAATAGAAAAACATTTTCTAAAAAACTGAAAATAACGATAAAATAAAGAGCACTTCTTAAGTTAGCCTAAAGCTCATGGAGCTAGGTTAAGAGAAGGCTCTTTTTCATGTAAATAATAAAAAATATATTTGTTGAAACTTTAGAGCATGCTAAAGAGTCTAATAAATAAAGAGCGCAGAATATGCTAAGTTATAGAAGGTAGAGCTATGCAAAGTGAACTTATTAAGTATATTGAGGAGAATAAAGAGAAACATTATCGTGTTGCCTATGGTTACGTAAGAAATAGAGAGGATGCACTAGATGTGGTTCAAGATACGATTATAAAGGCGTTGAAAAATGAATCAAGCTTAAAAAATAAAGAGTATTTAGGGACATGGTTTTATAGGATATTAATCAATACTTGTAAAGATTATCTAAAGAGGCAAAATAGGTGTGTCAGATTAGAGGAAGTAGAAAGTCTAACGACTCTTGAAAAAGATAAGGAACAAATTTTGGATATGGAGGAAGCTGTTAGTCGCCTTTTGCCTAATGAAAAAACGATTCTTCTTCTAAGATATTATGAGGAACTAGAGCTAAAGGAAATTGCTTCTATTACCCAACAAAATTTAAGCACAGTAAAATCAACTTTATATCGAACGATAAAAAAATTGAAAATATTATTAGAAAATGATGAAAAAATGATGAGAAGAGGTAAAAGTTTATGAAACAGTATGAAGAAGAGGTAAAAGTTAAACTTAAGGAATATCTTGATAGCATTGAAATCCCTGAGAATTTGGATACAAGCGTGAAACAAAGTATACAAATAGGTGTAAGCCAAAATGGAAAGGTGATTAGAATAAAAAGATGGGTAAGAGGGATTTCAACAAGTGTAGCAGTTGTTGTAATCGGTTTTATAGGGTCAGCAAATTTAAGCCCTACTTTTGCTCAGGTAGTAGGTGAAATTCCAGTCTTAAATAAAATAGTTGAAGTTGTAACCTTTAGACAATTTGAATATGAAGAAGAAACCTACAACGCAACTTTAGAAGCACCTGTTATAGAGGGTCTTGAAAATGAGTCTTTACAGGAAACATTAAATGAAAAATATTTAGAAGAAAATAAAAAGCTTTATGAACAGTTTAAAGCAGAAGTTACGGAAATGAAGAATTTTGAAAACTCAGGACATCTAGGAGTAGATACAGGTTTTGAGATAAAAACTAATAATGAGGAGCTTTTATCTATTGGACGTTATGTGGTCAATACTGTAGGTTCTTCATCAACTACAATAACTTATGATACGATTGATAAGAAAAATGAAGTATTAATTACATTGCCAAGTCTTTTTAAAGATGATCGTTATATAGATGTTATTAGTGAAAATATCAAGGCTCAAATGAAAGAACGTATGGCAAGTGATGAAAATCAGCATTACTGGATAGATGGGGAAGATGAAAAAATAGAAGGATTTGGGACTATAGATGCTGAGCAGTCATTCTATATTACAGAACAAGGAAAGCTTATGATTTCTTTTGATAAATATGAAGTAGGACCAGGTTCTATGGGAATACAAGAGTTTGAAATACCAACAGAAGTTATACAAGAGATTTTAGTAAGTAATAAATATGTTAAATAATGAATAATAAAGATGTCCTAGTAGTATTAAAATAATAGGACATCTTTATTTTGCCTAGACATAAAAGAACATAACTATTAAAATGGAAAAGGTATGACTAATTAAGATGAAAAGATACGAAGGAAGAGGGTATAAGAGTAAACAAACGAGATTCAAGGAGGATGAAAGATGGCAGATACGATTACCATCTTGGAGTACATAGGCGTATTTGCCTTTGCTATATCAGGAGCTAATGTCGCAATACAAGAACAACTGGATTTATTAGGAATTTATATATTAGCAACTGTAACTGCCATGGGGGGAGGAATTATTAGAGATATTGTAGTCAATCAAGGTATTCCAGTGTTCTTTAATAGCCAGCCGGCCGTTCTGATTATTTTAATAGCAGCAACTGTAGCGATTTTTCTAAAGGGACGTTGGAAATATAAAACACTCTTTGCTTTTATAGATGCCATAGGGCTCGCTGCTTTTGTTGTATCAGCTGGGATAAAGGGGATGGACCATGGCTACAATTTATTACTTTTCCTATTTGTAACATCTATAACAGGTGTAGGCGGTGGGATGCTTAGGGACATTATTATTAATAGAAAGCCAGATGTTTTTAGAAAAGAAATTTATTGTGTGGCAGGCGTGATAGGTGCCTTAGCATTATGGTTTTTATATAGGCGTGTGGAAAGTTACTTAGCTATAAGTATTGCACTATGTGTGATTCTTGTAGTAAGGATGACTTGCTATCTAAAAAATATTAATTTACCTGTAATTAGCTGTCCAGATTATGAAGAAGGGAAAAGTGAAGGAGCTAGTATGAATGATTGAAATAGGAATGATGCAAAAGTTAAGTGTCATAAGAGAAGTAGCACAAGGAGTTTATCTGAATGAAGCAAATGGGCATGAGCAAGTATTACTACCAAAAGCACAAATTCCTGAAGGAACCAAGGTAGGAGATGAGCTTGAAGTATTTGTCTATAGGGACTCAGAA
>JARKVN010000106.1 GCA_029851645.1 Cellulosilyticum sp.
ATTGGCACCTTAGGCTTTCAAATAGGTCCTAGACTCAATGCGTGTGGACGTCTAGAGAATGCTGAAACAGCTCTTAATTTCTTGCAGTGTCAAGACCTTAATGAACTTTATCCCTTTAAGCAGCGCTTAGATAGTCTAAACAAAGAACGTCAAGATGAGGAAATGGATTCTTTAGAACGCGTTTTTTCTAAAGTAGAAAGTTACCCCATACTTCCTGACATCATCATTGAAGTAGATGAACAAGCTCATGAAAGTATTGTTGGCCTTGTGGCTGGCAAAATCAAAGAAAAACATTATCGTCCAACTGTTGTGTTTGCTAAAACCATTCATGGCACCTATAAAGGCTCTGGTCGTTCTATTGAAGAGTACGATATGTTCCAAAGCTTTAAACCTTATCTTCATCTGCTAGACGGTGGAGGTGGTCATCCTATGGCATGTGGGTTAAAAGCTTCTAACTTAGACCAAATTGAGGCCTTTAAAAAGGCTGTTAACGCAGCAAGCACTTTAACTAAATATGATAAAACACCTAAAATCTATGTCGATAAATGTATCTATAATGCTTATGATTATGACTTTGATGCTTTAGAAAAACAGCTCAAACTATTCTTACCAACAGGTGCAGGTAACGCAGCTCCTACTTTATTAGTTAAGGATGCATTCCTCAAAGTTAAGACCAAGTATGCAAAGAGCTATCGCATTTCTGAAGTTATTGCTAACTTTGGTGATAAGTCTATTACAAGTACCCTTTGGAATGATGAAACCATTCCAGAAGAAGGGGATTTTGTAAGTGACATTGCTCTTCTAGTAGGAGAAAGAGGCTGGCAAATTAAGGCAATTTATTAAATCTGCTCCAATTGGGCTATTTAATCGCAAACAGGCTCTTTATTTTTCCTTTTAATTCAGTTAGAATAGAAAGATAATCATAAACAATTTATTCCAACAATAAGTGAGGTTGAAAATATGTCAATAGAGAATGGTTCATCCAATTTTATTCGTAATATCATTGTAGATGACTTAGAATCGGGGAAACATAAGGAAATCATTACGCGTTTCCCACCAGAACCAAATGGATATCTTCACATCGGACATGCTAAATCTATTTTACTCAACTTTGGTTTAGCAGAAGAATTTAACGGAAAAACTAATCTTAGATTCGATGATACAAATCCTGTTAAAGAAGATACTGAATATGTAGAATCTATTAAAGAGGATGTAGAATGGTTAGGGGTTAAATGGGCTAACCTTTTATTTGCTTCTGATTACTTTGAAGAAATGTACAACCGTGCTGTACTTCTTATCAAAAAAGGAAAAGCTTATGTTTGTGACTTAACGCCTGAAGAAGCAAAAGCTTATCGTGGTACACTTATAGAGCCAGGCAAAAACAGCCCTTATCGTGACCGCTCAGTAGAAGAAAATCTTGATTTATTTGAACGTATGAGAAAGGGAGAATTTGCAGATGGCGAAAAGGTACTCCGTGCCAAAATTGATATGTCTTCTCCCAATATGAATATGCGTGATCCTATCATTTATCGTATTGCTCATGCTACTCACCATAATACAGGTGACACATGGTGCATTTATCCTATGTACGATTTTGCTCATCCTATCGAAGATGCTCTAGAAGAGATTACGCACTCTATCTGTACGCTTGAATTTGAGGCTCACCGTCCACTATATGACTGGGTTGTAGAAGAATGTGAAATGGAAGCTAAACCTCGTCAAATTGAGTTCGCTAGACTTAATATGACCAATACAGTAATGAGTAAACGTAAACTTAAACAACTTGTAGACGAATCAGTTGTTGATGGTTGGGATGATCCTCGCATGCCTACTATCTCAGGCCTTCGTAGAAGAGGTTATACACCAAACGCAATTCGTAACTTCTGTAAAGAAATCGGAGTTTCTAAAGCTGATTCTGTTATTGATAGTCAAATGCTTGATTTCTTCCTTCGTGAAGATCTTCAACCTAAGGCACCTCTTCGTATGGCAGTTTTAAAGCCTATTAAACTAGTCATTACAAACTACCCAGAAGGTCAAACAGAACTTCTAGAGATTGAAAATAATGCAAAAGATCCTGAAAAAGGTACACGTATGGTACCATTCTCACGTGAACTTTACATTGAAGAAGAAGACTTTATGGAAAATCCAATTCCTAAGTACTTTAGACTTTTCCCTGGCAACGAAGTACGTCTTAAAGGTGCTTATTTTATAACTTGTACAGACGTTATTAAAAACGAAGATGGCAGTATTAAAGAAGTACACTGTACTTATGATCCAGAAACTAAGAGTGGGTCTGGCTTTACAGGACGTAAAGTTAAAGCAACCATCCACTGGGTAGATGCTGCTTCTGCTAAACCAGCTGAGTTTAGATTATTTGAACCACTTATCTTAGATGATATGCCAGAAAATGAAGGCAAGCATTTCTTAGAACAAATTAATCCTCATTCACTTGAAGTTCTTAATGGATTTGTTGAAAATGAAGCTTTTGATGATGTAGAGCCACTTGATAAATTCCAATTTGTAAGAAATGGTTTCTACTGCTTAGATTCTAAATATGGCTCTGCTGACCATTTAGTATTTAATCGTATCGTACCACTTAAGAGTTCATTCAAACTATAAAGCCAAATAAAAATACACCTTCAAACGCTTGAAGGTGTATTTTTATTTCTCATTTTTAGCTAGCCTCTTAACAACATAGTGCCCATACTTGCCTTCAAAGAAAATAAAGTTCTTAGCAATAGCATAAAACGCACTATTATAGCCATAACAATCTACACAATGGTCATCCCTTTCTATCCCTAACTTCTCACAAATATGTGCTAATTTAGGTGTTGTAACAAATGGCAAAATCACGTTATATTCATCTTGTTTATGTAAAAATTCTAAAAGTCTTGTTGTATATCCCATATTCAAATAAGCTTCTTCTACTCTAATCTCACGAATCATAACCGTTCCATCTGTTTCTTCCTCATAAACAAACTTAAGATTCTCATTAATAATAAGTGCATTCAAATTCTGAAAGGGCAATATGATTTCTTCCACTCTTCTTACTCTAAAACCTGCATGCTCTAATAAAGCTGGTAGTTCATGCATCTCTCTCCCCCCTTGCATCAATGATTTCTTCTTAAATAGGTTACTTTTAGAAAAGCTTTTATACTAATATTATATACTTTGTTTGCTCTAAACACAATATGACTTCTAAAGACGAAAGTATTTTTATTTATTTTCATCCCTTTATAGCTTGACAAACACAATTGTTATTTGTATTATTGTATTAATCTTTTAATACAGTTTGGAGGCATCATTTATGACTTGGAAATTTGACAATGATAAACCTATTTACCTTCAACTCGTAGAGGAGCTCAAATTAAAAATTATTTCTAATGAACTTCCTGCGGGTTCTAAGCTTCCCTCTGTTCGCGATTTTGCTGCTGAGGTAGGGGTTAATCCCAATACAATGCAACGTGCTTTAGCTGAACTAGAAGCAATACAACTTGTCTCTACCAAACGTACCTCTGGACGTTTTGTAACTGAAGATGAAGCTTATATTAAAAACCTACGTAGTAACTATGCTGAAAAACAAATTAATGATTTAGTCCGCTCTCTTTATCAGCTTGGCTATAATCAGCAAGAACTTATTACACTTATTGAATTATCTGTAAAGGAGAATAGCTATGAATAATTTATTAGAATTAGAAAATGTTAGCAAAAATTATGGCTCAAAATTGGCATTAAATCATGTGAATCTCTCTTTGCCTCATGGGAAAATTGTAGGCCTCTTAGGCCCTAATGGTAGTGGTAAAAGTACACTCATTAAACTTATTAATGGTTTACTAGAACCCACTGAAGGACATATTCAAATTAACGGCTATACACCTGGCGTTTTAACCAAAAAAGTGGTTTCTTACTTACCAGAACGTACTTATCTTAATAATTGGATGAAAGTTGAAGAGCTTTTAGATTTCTTTCAAGACTTTTATGATGATTTTGATAGAAATTGTGCCATTAATATGTTGGCTTCTTTAAACATCGATCCAAAAGTTAAACTTAAAACACTTTCTAAAGGTAATAAAGAAAAAGTTCAATTAATTCTTGTTATGTCTCGTAAAGCTGATTTATACATTCTTGATGAACCTATCGGTGGTGTAGATCCTGCTGGAAGAGACTATATCTTAAAAACTATTATAAAAAATTACAGTGAAACAAGCTCTATACTCATCGCGACTCACCTCATTCAAGAAGTTGAACAGATTTGTGATGAGATTATCTTCTTATCTAATGGAGAGATTATACTTCAAGGTAATGTAGATGAAATTAGAGAAGAAAAAGGCAAATCTATTGACAGTTTATTTAGGGAGGTATTTTCATGTTAGGGAAATTATTAAAATATGAAATTAAAGCAACAAGTCGAACTTTTATGCCGCTTTATGGTGCTTTGCTATTGGTCTCTTTGGTGAGTAACTTGTTATCTTATAGCCTATCTGATTTTAATTTGGGCTTTGGCATTACATTTACACTTTTAATAGGACTATTTGTGGCTTTAGGCGTTATGACTTTAGTTGTACTTATACAGCGTTTTAATGTTAATCTTCTAGGCGATGAAGGATACCTCATGTTTACTTTACCGGTCAAAGCACATCAGCTTATTTTATCTAAACTTATTACAACTATTTTCTGGAGCTTTTTAAGCTGTATTGTCTCTATTTTAACCTTTATTTTGCTAGTAGATGGTTTAAATTTCTCTTTCTTTAAAGAATTATTTACTGTTTTACTTACTGAATTTACAAGTATCTCTGAAACATTATCAAAGGTCATGCAACATGAACTTTTTCGTCAGACCATTACCCTCATTCTACTTGTTTTAGCACTTGGACTAAGTACTTATATTGGTATCATCTTAGAGATCTATTTGGCACTTTCTATTGGGCAGTTTCCTATTTTTTGTAAACATCGTAATATTGCTTCAATTGTTGCTTTCTTTGTGATTAACTCAGTGCTTCAATTCATTACGCCTATACTTATGCTACTAGCTGGTAACTTTTTTCCATTAGGATTATCTTTCTTCTATAACCCAATTCTATGGTTATCTTTATATCTTGCATTTGTTATTATGGTAGATGTCCTTTTCTTTTTTACAATACAAACTATCTTGAATAAACATTTAAATCTAGAATAGAAAAAGGCTTAAACACTTGGTATTTTAAGTGTTTAAGCCTTTTTACAACGCCTTAAATTTTCGTAAAAAAATCGGGGTGACAGGACTCGAACCTGCGGCCTCCTGAACCCAAATCAGGCGCTCTAGCCAAACTGAGCCACACCCCGTTTTTAATAAATCTAGATAAAACTTAGATTTATTAATGACCCATACGGGAATCGAACCCGTGTTACCGCCGTGAAAGGGCGATGTCTTAACCTCTTGACCAATGGGCCTTATGACTTTTATAAGTTTATACTATTTACTATCATAAGTCAATACTAATTTTAAATTTATGTCAAAAAATAAGATTTTTTTCTCCTTCCTTATCCTATCTTAAGATAAAAACAAGATATAACACCTTCTTATACCTTGTTTTTACTCAATGTTTCTTTAGTACACTTATTATTACATTTATTAAGACTTATTCATCTCATGCTTAGGAACTAGGAGACTAATCTCTTTTTAATAAGCACTCTATAAATTTGCAATGACACAGTCTGCAAATTCAGCTCCTGTAGCCCCATCACTTCTACCTGTTATTTTAACTGTGTCATTTGCTACTTTTAGTGCGATTGCAACCTGATCTGCTTCTTTGGCGTATCCAATATGACGAAGTAATAATTCTGCTGCTTTAATCATACTTGCTGGATTAGCATATTGCGCTCTACCTGTTTCTACCATTCTTGGTGCACTACCATGAATGGCTTCAAACATGGCATAACGATTACCAATATTGGCACTCCCTGCTGTACCAACTCCACCTTGAATTTGTGCAGCTTCATCTGTAATAATATCTCCATAAAGGTTCGGAAGTATAAAGACTTCAAACTCTTTTCTTACCTTTTCATTAATAAGATGAGCTGAAACAATATCTACAAACCAATCATCTACTTGAATTTCTGGATACTCTTTGGCAATATTGTAGCAAATCTCTAAAAATTTACCATCTGTTTTCTTAAGAATATTGGCTTTTGTAATAATCGCTACATGCTTTTTACCATTTTTACGAGCAAATTCAAAAGCTTGACGGGCAATTCTTTCTGTTCCCTGCGTTGTGGTTACTTTAAAATCAAAAGATAAATCGTCATTAATAATAATCCCTTTGCTTCCTAAAGCATACTCTCCTTCTGTATTCTCACGGAAAAATGTCCAATCAATTCCCTCTTCTGGCACAGAGACAGGTCTAACATTAGCAAAAAGGTCTAGCTCTCTTCTCATTGCTACGTTAGCACTCTCAATATTAGGCCCCTCTCCTTTGCTTGGTGTTGTTGTAGGTCCCTTTAAAATAATATGACAAGCTTTAAGTTCTGCAAGCACCTCATCTGGAATCGCTTTATTCGCAGCCATACGATTTTCAATGGTTAGTCCATCAATTTGTTTAAAGACAATTTTACCACTTTCCATCTCTTTTTTAAGAACTGCACGCAAAACTCGTTCTGCTTCTTGGGTAATAGCTGGTCCAATCCCATCTCCACCACAACACCCAATCATAATTTTATCAAGTTTATGATAGTCTACAGCCTCCTTATCATTTTTCATTTGTTCTACTCTCTCTAATTGTGCTTCTACCAATGATATAAAGTGTTCTTTTGCTAGCTCTAACTGATTCATTATATAGCCTCCTAACTATTTCTCCTTCTATTTTCTTATTATAGCAGAATATTTTTATATTTTTAAATTTAAATTACCATATTATTTTTTAACAACTGTAACATTTTTTTCCATCCATCATATTATAACTAATGTAGAAGTTAGTCATCAGCGTTAATCGCGCATTACTTGTTCTAATTTCTAGAAATAACTTGTATCTTTTCTTATTTTGATATTTCAAGTAATTTTATTTATAGAAGCATCATATGAATAGATTAGAAATTCATTGTCATTAACTTTTTATTATAGGAGGCAATATCATGGATGATTTTAGATTTTTACAAAACAACTGCTTATGGATTGTTATTATAGCTATCTTCTTATTACTTTTCTTTGGTGGAAACTGTGGTAGCTGCAATAATTTTAACCTAGATGGTATGGGTAACTTATTTGGTGGTTGTGGTAATAATAGCTGCCTTTGGATTATTATTGTAATTATCGTTATCTGTTTTCTTATGAATGGTGAGTGTGGTGGCTTCTTAAGAGGCGACATTCAATAATCAATGAGATTAATAAAATAATAGAAAGTGGCCTCCATCATTTTGAGGCCACTTTTTTCTAACTTCCCGTTTGATTGACAGTTTCTATGGTTCTAATCAGTTTAAACATAATCAGTTTATACACTAATTTTTTGATCTGTTGACGTTCTTTATTTTCATCTCTATAAAGCATGGTAAGCTCTTCATGCTCTTTTAAACTTCTTTCTATCACATCATTATAAACCATTACTTCTATAAGCCTTTCCAAAACTTGTTTTTCTTCTGGTAAAAATGGCATTAATGCTTGTAAAAGTTGTGCCTCCTTACACATATTTGCTTCTGACTCACTTCGATATCCCTCTATCTTATTTTTAATGACGCCAATATATTTCTTGTCTATATATCCCCATATTAATGTAGCAATTTCACTTAGATCTTGTTCTAAATTCAGTGCAACCTCGTCCTTTTCCAACTTGTTCACCTACTTTTTTAGCTTTCTTTTAGTATTTTATTCTACCCACTCTTCAAAAATAACTGATTTTCATTCTATATGTCCGTAAATCCAAAAATATACTAAAACGATGTTCTAATTAAGTAATCTGTCAACATACATTTATAAAAGATATAGTCATTGGAGGCATTTTATGAACAACCTTGATAGAGCTGTTAATAATGAATTCCTTATTGTTTCTAAATCTCTACTCCCCTATTTAAATATAGATAAACAACGTAGCGTTGCTATTTTCATTAAAGTGATGGAACTTGTCTATACAGTAAATCTCTTTTCTAATGAGACTTCCGTCCGCTCTATGAGCCGCTCACAAGAAACAGGTTGGGAGAAGGATTTTCTAAAAGATGTAAGAAATAATCTTCCACCTGATAAAGCTTATTTCGTAGATGCTATTTTAAAACTTACTGAAGTAAAAGATTTACTTACTAACGAGGAGCGTGTTTCTACAGATGGCGCTTCTACAACATCTAATTATCATTTACATCCTTCTGACTCTGGTATTTTAGATAACACACCATTTCCTAATCATTCTGAAGATCAAACCTCTGAACATATCTCACCCTCTTCTACAAAGACTCCATCCTCTACTAGCACACCATCACCTGAGCAGCTTATTAGTGGTCTTTCTTCTTTCTTAGACCCCAATCAAACACAACTTCTTAAGGCCATTTCATCTTTATTAATCCCTAACCATTAGGAGGTATTTTATGAAACTTTATGAAAATCCAGCTTTTTCTCATCTAGAACCTAGCTTTGTGAGACAACTTCAAGAAATGATTGATATAAGTGCTCGAAAAAGTAATGCTTATGATACATTACAGGGCTTGATTGGTGTGAATAATGAACTCCAAAAACACCAAATCACCTGTACTCCAGATATGCAAAGGGCTCTTCTAATGAGCTTTAAAGATACACTTCCTAAAGCACAACGTAAGCAATTTGAAACTTTCTTTAATACGATTTCTAAAATGAAACAATAAGACTTTTTCTTGCTCAGTGCATGTTAAAAAGGCATATATCCTAGTCCATGATATATGCCTTTTTAATATTTATTATTTAACGAGAGATCGGAAGAGCACA
>JARKVN010000114.1 GCA_029851645.1 Cellulosilyticum sp.
AAATGAGAAAAAGCGCACTGAACTACTTGGAAACTTTTCCTTGTGTTAACTCCTTATTTTAGGATTTTTTAATAGAGATTATTCTATTTTCCCTCACGTATTCAAAAAATAATTTTGAGAACTCTAAAAAATTATCTGTTATACACTCTATTGGCAGAATGAGTTCCCATATGATATCTAAAGGTGATCAGTATGTTATCCATCATACTGATCACCTTTTAACTTTATGACTTAATAGCTAGAATCCTAACGGAATGCCAAGTGTAAAGAATCCAATAAGAATAGTTGTCCAAATAACAAGAAATGACATAGAGTATGGAAACATTAGACTAATCAAATCTCCTACTGAAAGTTCTGGCTTATACTTTCTCATAAATACTAGGATAATGCCTGCATAAGACATAAGAGGTGTAATAATGTTAGTTGATGAGTCTGCTACACGATATGCCGCAGCTACCATATCTGGTGTCATTGCAGAATTGACACTATATAGCATAGGAATAAAGATTGGCCCAAGTAACATCCACTTAGAAGTCATACCACCAACAAATAAGTTAATAATAGATGTTGTAATAATAAATCCAATTAATAAAAGAATAGGATATTCTGCAAGTCCCATACTCTTAAGTAGCGTAGCACCTAAAAATGTAAAATAAGTTCCAAGTTGTGAATAGCTCAGTAATGCTAGAAAATTATATGAAAAGAATGTAAGAACAATTACTGAGCCCATTGAGCTCATAGCAGATGACATAGCTTTCACAACATCTGTAGAGTTTGTAAATCGTCCTACCTTAAAACCATAGAATAAGCCTGGCATTAAGAATAGGAAAGTAATCACTAAAATAATGTTATCCATTAGTGGTTTTACGGTTTCTACTACACCAGTTGTTTCATTTAACACTTCAAATGGTGCTAATGGCCCAAACCCTAGTATAGCAACAAATAAACTCCCTAATAATAGCCCAAGCCCCGCCCATTTAAGTGCTTTATTCTCTTCTGGCCTTACTATAAATTCATCTAAGTTCATGTCTTCTGGAATAATATAATTTTGTTTTTCAAGTTTTGGTTTCACCATTCTGATAGTTACTAAACCACCAATAATCGTTAAAACAAAGGTAGATACAACTACAAAGAAATAGTGCATTGTTGCAGGTGTAATGGGCCTTCCTGATGCTGTAACAAATGGAATCCCTTGTGCAAGAGCGAATGCTTGTGCATTGGTTCCAAGAATAACGTCTACTGGCGTTGCTGGAATTAAATTGGCACTAAACCCTGCTGACACTCCAGCAAAAGCTGCTGCCATTCCAATAAGTGGATTTTTTTTAAGTCCTACGTAGAGCAGACCTGCAAGTGGAATTAAAATAATATAGCCAGCATCTGTTGCAATACTACTCATAACACCCAAGAATACAAGTACAAAAGGTAAGTATTTATCAGATACTTTTAGACCAACCTTTTTGATAAGGGTAGAAAGTAGTCCAGACTCCTCTGCTAAACCTACCCCAAGCATAACAACAAGAATGGTTCCAAGAACACCTCCACCATATCCCAACCAATTAGTAAGTAGTGCATTATTAAAAATCCATCTCATATTTTCTGCTTCAAACATATTCTTGATTTGATAAGTAACTGTTCCTCCGTCTGCAGCTACTGTACTAAACTCTTTCCCACCCAATAAAAGTGTCATTCCCATTGTTAGTGCAAATAAAATCATAAAGATAATTGTGGGATCAGGTATCTTATGACCAATTCTTTCAATTAATGATTGTTTTTTCCCCTTTTCCATAGTTCCTCCTCTATTTGTATACTTATTATTATTTATGTTACCCACTTTTTATTTTTTCATTAATGGTTATTAGAGCTCTACTGCAAGTAAGCGTTTTTTAGATGAAATTAGGGATAATAGATTGATTTAGTCTACACTTAATACTTTAAGTCTTATAATTTTCAACATTAAATAAAATATTTAAACTTCTTTATCCTCTTTTCTTCTGGAAATTATTCTGCTATAATTACCCAGTAGTTTATAATAACTACTTAATATTTTTATACTAAATCTATATTTTTATACATATTAATTGGAGGTTTATTATATGAGAGCTCAAGTTGATGAAACACTTTGTATCGGATGCGCAATGTGCGCTTCTATGTGTGATGCTGTATTCTCTATGAACGAAGATGGCATATCAGAAGCTATTGATGGTGAAATCGCTGAAAACCTTCTTTCAGATGCTGAAGAAGCAAGAGATTGTTGCCCAGTTGATGCTATCACAATCGAATAATCATTAAAAAAAGGAGTATCATACTTTCTAATAGTATGATGCTCCTTTTTTTGCTAAAATGGTAAATCTTTTCTTTCCTCAAATACACTCCAAATGACTTCACTTAAAGTATTTTTCTCTATAACTTGTAAATTCTTTAATGCCATTTTCTTCTGTAATGACCGTTTAGCGACATAGGCTCTTTTATATCCCATACGGTCTGCTTCCCTAAGTCTTGCTTCCAAAGTAGGGACACGCTTAAGTTCACCTGTTAGTCCAATATCTGCAATAAATAATGTATCACTTGCTATGCCTTTATTGCGCTCTGAAGAAACAACACTCATTACTACCGCCAAATTAACCGCTTGCTCTTTTAATTTAAGGCCACCTGTTGTTTTCACAACAACATTCTTATCAAAAAGCTGGACTTTACCCCTTTGCTCCAAAATAGAAATTAACGTATTTAACTGCTCTCTTTTCATATTCTCACTAATTCGTGCTGGGTAAGGCGTAAATGAGGTACTTACCAAACTTTCTATTTCTACAATAATAGGTCTTGAACCTTCTCTTACTACAGTTAATGCCGAACCTGATACTTGCTCGTTTGCACTTCTTTGTGTCATGAAGTACTCAGATGGATTTTCAATAGGTTCCATTCCCTTTTCTGTCATAGCAAAAAAAGCTGCTTCTCCAGTAGAACCAAAACGATTCTTAGTCGCTATAATGCCTCTTAGCTCTTCTCCACTTTCTCCTTCTATTACCAAAACCGCATCTACTAAATGCTCCAATGCTCTTACTCCTGCAATTTCATCATCTTTTGTCATCTGTCCTACAATGATTACTGCTCTTGGCTTCTTACTATTTTTTGCAATCTGTAATAAGGCATTGGCACATTCCATTGTTTGCACAGGACTTCCCGGTCTTGAACTATATTCTTCCATAATGAAGGTTTGGATACTATCTATAATAATCAAATCTGCATCCATCTCATCTATTGCTGTAAGCACATTATTTAAGCTTACATCCGAATGAATCCAAATATTAGGATGAATCATCTCTAGAATACGTTCTGCTCTATTTTTGATTTGACTTTCACTTTCTTCTCCTGAAGCATAAAGTACATTCATGCCTTGGCTTGCTACATCTTGTGCTACTTGAAGCAGTAAAGTAGATTTACCAGCACCAGGTCTTGCTGTAATAATCGTTAAGGAATCTTTGACAATACCACCTCCCATAACTCTATTAAACTCACCAATACTTGTTATGATACGTTCTGAAGTACTTCCTGAGACATCTACTAGACGCTTAGATATCACATTACTTTTCACACCACGTGCAGTATTTTTCTTAGCAGATTCTACTATTTGTTCTATTATTGTATTCCATTCACGACATCCATCGCATCGCCCTTGCCACTTTGAATAGACTTGTCCACAACTTGTACAAACATAAACTTGTTTTGCTTTTGCCATTTTTCCTTCCTCTCTAAACTTCTTTATTAGATTTATACTAAACTGATTCTTTAATTATGATATTACCAAGAAGTTCCTACTTCATACATGAACCCTTTAATGATTAAAAAGAGAAGCCTGAAATTCTAATTTAAGGCTTCTCTTTCCTATCTATTTATATTTTATTAAACTTATTTAATTCTTTTTAATTGCACATGTTGTGGCTTTAGTTCACATTCTACAGAGAAGTTTACTTTACCAGATATAGTAGATTTAATATTACCTACTGTCATATCATCTATCATTAATTTGTATTCAGCTTCTGGTTCAAGTTCAAGTGTTACTTGAGAACTTTCTTTACCTTCTACTTCAAAGCTTACACTATCATCTGTCACTTTAAAATTATGAACTGCTGTTCCTGGTAAAGATTCATACACAAGTGCACCATCTCTTTTTAATTTTGTTACTTCATAGAAAGTCTTTGCTTTATACAAACGACCTTCCACTTCAAAATCTAATACTTTTGTTTTCTCTAATAATTCATAGTTCCCAAAACTTAGTGCCCCATTTTCTTCAACACGTATAATTTCTTTAACAACAGCCATTGCTAAATCCTCCAATGTTTTCTTTCTTGATTTTATCCAAAATGATTGATTTCTTTATTATACATGAAGAAACCCAAAAAGTATATGAATATTTATCAATAATTTTATTCACTAAATTTGTTTATTAAATACACATACTTCTCCCTCTACATCAACCATAATAGAGTCACCCTCTTTTATGGTTCCTGCTAAAATCTCATCGGACAGCTTATCTTCAATATAGCTTTGGATTGTTCTTCTTAATGGTCTAGCACCATATGCTTTGTTATACCCTTTATTACCAAGAAAATCTAAAGTCGCTTCAGTAAGCGTAATGTGAATCCCTACATTCTTACTAATACGTTCTATTAGACGCTTAATCATGATGTTAGCAATTTCTCTAATTTGCTTACTTGTTAGTGGATGGAATACAATGTTCTCATCAATACGATTTAAAAACTCTGGTTTAAAGGTACGTTTTACTTCATCCATTACATTTTTCTTCATATCATCATAAGATTTTTCTGCATCTTCTTGTGATACAAAACCAAGCTTCTTAGGAGAAATAATATTTCTAGCTCCAATATTAGAAGTCATAATAATAATGGTGTTTTTAAAGTTAACGCGTCTTCCCTTAGAGTCTGTAATATGACCATCATCTAAAATTTGAAGTAAAATGTTAAATACATCACCATGTGCCTTCTCAATCTCATCAAACAAAACAACACAATAAGGCTTACGACGCACTTTCTCTGTGAGTTGTCCCCCTTCGTCATGTCCTACATAACCTGGAGGTGAACCAATCATCTTAGATACGGTATGCTTCTCCATGTACTCAGACATATCTACACGAACCATAGCATCTTCATCACCAAACATCGCTTCTGCTAAAGCCTTAGTTAGCTCTGTTTTACCCACGCCAGTTGGTCCAAGGAACATAAAGGAACCAATTGGTCGATTAGGATCTTTAAGCCCTACTCTCCCTCTTCTTACAGCTTTAGAAATGGCACTGATTGCTTCATCTTGCCCTACTACACGTTCATGCAAAGTTTTTTCCATATTTCTAAGACGCTCAGTTTCTTCTTGTGCTAATCTTTGAACTGGAATATGCGTCCAACTACTTACAATATCAGCAATTTCTTCTTCACCAACAATTTGATCAGTCTTTGTATGTTTGGCATCCCACTCTACTTTAGCATGAGCTATTTTTTCTTTAATTTCATTTTCTCTTTGCTTAATTTCGCTTGCTTTATCATACTCTTCACAAATAATAGCTTCTTCTTTTTCCTTGGCAAGTGTAACTAAAGTTTCTTCTAGCTCTTTAATACTAGATGGTGCGGTAAAGGCACGTAATCTCACTTTAGAAGCTGCCTCATCCAAAAGGTCAATGGCTTTATCTGGTAAATAGCGATCTGTAATATATCTACTAGATAGCTTTACTGCCGCATTTAAAGCCTCTTTTGTAATTTGCACTTGGTGATGCATTTCATATTGGTCTTTAATCCCTTGTAAAATTTCCAACGTCTCTTCTTCTGTTGGTTCATCTATTTGTACAGGTTGAAAACGTCTTTCTAATGCTGCATCCTTCTCAATATACTTACGATATTCATCTAACGTCGTAGCACCTACAAGTTGAATCTCACCTCTTGCTAAAGATGGTTTTAAAATATTAGAAGCATCCATTGAGCCTTCTGCGGCACCTGCTCCAATAATGGTATGAAGTTCATCAATGAATAAAATCACATCTTTAGAAAGACGCACTTCTTCAATGACTTTATTAATACGCTCTTCAAACTCTCCTCTATATTTTGTTCCAGAAACCACCAAAGATAAATCTAGAGCTACTACTCGCTTACCTTTTAAAAGGTCTGGAATCTCTTCACTAGCAATTTTTTGTGCTAGTCCCTCTACTACGGCAGTCTTTCCTACACCAGGTTCTCCCACTAAACAAGGATTATTCTTAGTACGTCGAGATAGAATTTGAATCACACGCTCTATTTCTCTTTCTCGTCCAACAATAGGGTCAAACTTTCCTTCTTTAGCAAATTCAGTTAAATCTCTACTATATTTATCAAGTGTTGGTGTTGTCGATTTAATCTGTCTTTTACCTACCTGCGCCTTACTAAAACTTGCATCTGTTTTTTGTCCATTACCCGTAAGCATCTCCATAAGTGAAGAATGAAGCTTACTTGTATGAATACCAAGTGATTCTAATAATTTAACAGCAATACAGTTTTTTTCTTTTAAGAGGGTAATGAGTAAGAATTCTGTTCCAACACGATCGCTCCCAAGCTGTCTTGCTACTTGTCCACTCATCTCAAAGATACGTTTCACACGAGGTGTGAAGTCCCTAGTCATGACTAAGGAACTTCCCCCCATGCCAATAATATCTTTTATTTTATCTAGTATGTCTTCTTCTGTTATACCATAGGCTTCTAATGCCCTTTGTGCTACTGAATTTTTAGTATGAATGAGGCCTACTAGAAGATGTTCTGTCCCTAAATAGCCATGTCTAAACTCTGTCATAATCTGCTCTGCATACTCTATAGACATTTGAGCTTGCGGTGTAAACTTAATTTCCATGTCACTGTCACTCCTCCATTTCTGTCAGTTTCTCATGCTGTATGATTTTTACTCAAATTTATTACCACATTTAATGCAATAAGCTGCATGCTCGTGATTACCTGTATTACATACAGGACAAGCCTTTAAAACTTCAACATCATCTTCTTCAAAAAGATTATCTGTTTTAGAAAATGTTACATTGTCTTCTTCCCAAGTTGTTCTTACTTTTCTTTTATAAGATCCAAAACTGCTCTTTTGCATATTAACAATATCTTCAAGTTTCTTCTCAAGACTTGCAATTTCATTTTTTAGAGCTGTAATTTTAGAATAAAGTACATTTCTCTCTACATTCTCTTCGTTTTCGATATAAACTTTATATTGAACTTCTCCAAGTGCTTCAAAAAGTTTCTTTAGTTCATTTCTTTTATTGAGTAAATCTGTACGACAAGTTACTTGATCTACTGATTTTTGTGTTTGCTCTGTAGCTTCTTTTAAAGTGGATTTTAAACTTTCTCCTAATTTACTAAGTACATCTGCCATTTTAACAACCTCCAATTATTCATTAATAAAAAAATACATTCCATTTTCTAGTTTATGCATGATGTGTTATTCTAACCTTTATAAAAAGTATATTAAAACAGGGATAGAAATACAACTAATAAGTGTTGTAATCATAACTGCTTGAGATGCAAACTCAGCATCACTATCATAAGCTCTAGCCATCATTGCTGCATTACTCGCAACTGGCATTCCTGCAACTACTACAGGAATAATAATTAGCCAGTCATCTTGTACCTTCATTATAACCTTTAATAATATAAATATCATGAAGGGTAATAAAAAAAGTCTAATAAAAGACAGTATATAAATCTTCTTTTCTCCAAACATCTCTTTAATTGGCATTTGGCTTAACATAGACCCAATGACAATCATAGAAAGTGGAGTGCAAATACCAGCTACACTATCTAGGGCTCCTGTTATAAAAGTGGGCAGTGTAATTCTTCCAAAGAAAATAATAAGCCCTATCAAACTGGCAATAATTCCTGGATTTATAAGTAGCTTAATATCAAAGCTATTCTTTTGATTTTTACCTTTTTCAAGAAATTTAATCCCTAAGGTAAATACTAAAATATTAAAGATAATATTGTAAATGGCAACATAAAAAATAGCTTCATCTCCAAGTAAGGCTCCAAGTACAGGAAATCCCATAAAAGCACAATTAGAAAACATAATTGAAAAGCTCAAAATCCCCTGCTCACTTTGATTGTTACTAATCCATCTTGGTACTAACCATGCAATGATAAATACAACTGCATAAACGAGTATAGATAATCCCATAGTAATAAAGGCTCGTCTTAAGTGTTCTTCTGTAAGTGGCATACACATACTTGAAACAATAACTGCTGGTAATGCTACCTTAACAATAAAACTGGATAAAACACTATTACTTTGTTCATTGAAGAGTTTAATTTTACCTAAAACATATCCT
The DNA here is from genome assembly GCA_029851645.1 of Cellulosilyticum sp. Taxonomy (GTDB): domain Bacteria; phylum Bacillota; class Clostridia; order Lachnospirales; family Cellulosilyticaceae; genus Cellulosilyticum. Next base: position 8,351 of record JARKVN010000114.1, read on the forward strand.
GTTAATATAAGAACAAACAAAATCCCTAATTGTATGTAAACACCTCTTAATTCCATTGTTTTCTCCTTACTAATTATCTACTTTTTAATCTTCATTTTAACATACTTTTATTTTCTTGTGAACACAAAAAGGAGACTCATAAGTCTCCATATACACGTACTATGTATTTAGTGCAAAACTGATTTTTATCCCTTTGTCTACTTGTGCCATAAGGTTATCCTCTAAATGGCAGATTTTTTCCTTGAGTCTTCTCTTATCAATTGTTCTAACTTGCTCTAACAAAATCACAGAATTCTTAACAAGCTCGTATTCTGTGGCATTAATCTCCACATGTGTAGGAAGCTTTGCCTTGTTAATCTTAGAAGTAATCGCCGCACAAATGACTGTAGGGCTAAATTTGTTACCAACATCGTTTTGAACTACTAGTACTGGGCGAATGCCGCCTTGTTCTGAACCTATAACCGGACTTAAATCCGCATAAAAAATATCTCCACGTTTTACTTGCACTTTACTCACTCTCCGCTATGCGATCATAATATATCTGCGCCTCCCTTTCTGCCTCAAAGCAGAGATTAGAAAGGGCTAGATTAATCGCTGCCATTTCTTTATAACCTTTTTTCATTCTATTAAATTCTTCATTAACCTTAGGGACTTTCTCTATCTTCTCTTTGGTAACTCCAAAATCACTTCTTGACCTTGTCATAAAGCAAATCACTCCCCATCAAACATCGTGATCTACTCCTAACTTGCTAACACTTACTAAAAAATATTGTTAGCTATAAGTATTGTTGCCTATTTTCCATTTTTTATACGATGCTTGGTTATTTTTTTATAAAGATTTTAATATACTGATTTTTATGCATGCAAGCTATACTACTTCTTACTTCTAGTGATATAAACACGTGGCACTCTTTTACCAATCATACATACAATCTCATAATTAATGGTTCCTTGCAGTGTAGCCAGTTCTTCTACTGGAATTTCATTTTCTCCTTGCTTTCCAAATAAAACAACTTCATCTTCTACAGATACTCCTTTAATATTTGTTACATCCACCATAAATTGATCCATACAAATATTTCCAATAATTGGTGCATATTGCCCTCTAATAAGCACTCTTCCTGTATTACCTAATCTTCTTGAATAACCATCTGCATAGCCTACTGGAATGGTTGCAACTTTTGTTTTGTGATGGGTATAATGAGACTTGCCATAACCAAGGTAATGACCTTCTGGTAACTCTTTTACATGTACAACTTGTGTTTTAAGTGTCATAGCAGGTATCAGGTCTAAAACTTTTCCTTTCAGATACTCTGAAGGATAATAGCCATAAAGAATAATTCCTGGTCTTACAACGTTTAAAGCTGTATATGAATGACTCATAATCGCTGCACTATTAGCAGCATGAATAACAGGTAGTTCAATCCCTACTTCTCGAAGTTCATTTAAAAAACCTGAAAAAATATGCCACTGCTTTTTTGTATAGGTTGTATCCTGTTCATCTGCTGTTGAAAAATGTGTAAAAATCCCCTCCAAGTTAAGATATGGAAGTGATGCAATCATTTTTACTTCTTCTATACTTTGTGGTGATGAAAGAAAACCTATACGTCCCATCCCTGTATCAACCTTAATATGAATATTAACGGTCTTCCCAAGCTTTTTCGCCTCATCCGATATAGCCTTAGCCATTTCATATGAAAAAACAGTTTGTGTTAAATTGTTTTCAATAAGTGCTTTAATATCTGCACGAGGTGTATAGCCTAATATTAAAATGGGCGAAGTAATCCCTCTTTCACGCAGTTCCTCTCCTTCTTTTACAATAGCTACAGCAAACCGATTAACTCCCTCTGATTGTAGTAAGCTAGCAACTTTGGTAGCACCATGTCCATAGGCATCAGCTTTAACAATAGCCATTATCTCCACACCATGAGGAATATGTTTTCTAATTGCTTCATAATTATGTTTAATTGCATCTAAATTAATTTCCGCTACTACACGTGGTCTAAGAGCCTCCATTTGTTTTACCTCCTAGAGTTCACCCTTTCGATAAACTCATTTGTCTTATGCATTCATCTTAAAATCTTCATAAACGACTTCAATGCTCACATTCCCTTCTTCATCGTATACCACCATTTGCACCGGTGTTTGGCTTTGGGTATCTAACCAAAGTTTCTCTTTGGATAAATATTTAAAATTTCCTTCAATAGGTATTTCAAATGTGATCACCTTTTTTCCGTTTAACTGAAGTTCTTGTTCTTTTATATTTTCATTTGTTAAATATCGTTTTACAAAACTTGTAAGTAGAACTTCATTTTGAGCAACACTCTCTTTCCCTACTCTGGTCTTTTCTAAACTAGGATAGTACTCAAAAACTTTCTGACCATCATAAGAAATTTTAGTATCCTTTAAATGGGCTGGTTCTACTACCGTCATTTCATAACTCCCATTCATCTTCGCACTTTGCTTCATTTTAATTTCATTAGGTTGTTTATCCTTTAAAAAGGTTATCGTTACACTTGCCTCATAAGACTTCAATGCTTCAAAGAAGCTTTCTGTACTTCCCACTGCCTTTTCACTGGTTTTATTACAGCCATAAAAAATAAAAGCAATCATGAGTAATACACTCATTAAAATAAACCTTTTTCGTTTCACCTAAATTCCCCCTACTACTTAATGAGTATGGGAAGTAGGTCACTTCTACCTATAATTCCTTTTCGCCTCACTTTTGACACTTTATCCCCATCTATCAATAATATACTCACCATAAACGCCATATATGATGAAATATTTAAACCTTTTTCTTTTGTAACTCTTTTCTTATGTTACTTCTCAGCACTCCCCTTCTGCTACAGCATAAGAAACTGCATAGGTTTTACAATGTGAAATACTGATATGAATCTCTTGAATCCCTAAGCGATTACTTAAAGCCTTCGCTTCTCCATATAAAGTAACAATAGGTTTTCCTAGCTGGTTAGGCACAATCTCAATATCTTGTATGCTAAATCCTCTAAACCCAGTCCCTAATGCCTTGCTCACAGCCTCCTTTGCAGCAAATAAGCCTGCTAATGTTTCTACTTTTTTATGCTTTTCTTTATAATAAGTCTGTTCTTTTTCTGTGTAAACTTTATTTACAAAGGTACTTGTATTTAAGATTGCTTTTTCAATACGGCTAATCTCTATAATATCTGTTCCAATACCAATAATCATTTTACTTTTTGTCACCTAAAGCCTTATCTATTACTTCTATTTGCTCTCTTCCTACAATATTGTGCAAATAATTGTAGATATCCTTTAGAAACGCCTCACTTTCTTTTTTCTGTTGTGTCTTTTGAAGAAGCTGCAATCTTAACTCTGTAATCTCTGTCTCTAGAGCCTCATTTTTTTGTTTATAGGTGTCTATAAATCCATAGCCGATTGCAATCATCTCAGAAACAATTTCTTTATTTTTACTATTTATTTCATCATCAATAGCCTCTAAGCGCGCTTCAATCTCTTCAATCTTTTGATTTGCACCCAATGTACTTTGGTGCATCTTATTTAATTCTTCTAGTGCCTTATTATCACCTTCTTGTGCTTTGTTACTTAAAACAAGAATTTCCTTTAAAAAGTTCTGCTTAATAGCAGTATACTCTTTATAATCTGTGTTTAAACGTCCTTGTTCTTTTAATAGTTCTTGAAGTTCTTTTTCAATTTGATCTATTATCGGACTTTGTATATGTTGCTTAGCTGTATGCCATGAAGGGTCTAATAATACAACTGGAAGTTTTTTAGATTTTAAAATATCTTCAATATAATTTCTTTTTAATTGACTTATTTCATTATTTACACTTTCTATAACTCCCTCATGATTAACTACTGCCCTACGTTGCTTCTTTATAAAATTAAACACACCCTCGTCTCCTCTACCCTCATAAATTTTTTTACCTTTTTATTCTATAAATTACACGCCTCTAACTTGTTAAAGTAAGTTTTTATCTATAGTAACGCTTATTTTATGTTTATATCGGCATAATACCTTAAACCTATTTAGATATTTATATCATAATATATATTTATTTCATCATCAGATTTTACTTTCCTCATATGCTTACTATAAAATAATGTCCATAAAACCTTTTCTCGCTAGAAAATGCTTTATGGACATTACTATTTTTATTACATTTTATTATGAACTATTACTATTCTTCTACTACTTCTATTGAAGCTGTCTTGTCTCTTTCTATTTGCGCCTCATTAATCTTATAAGCAAGCGTCATTAACGAGTGTGAAAGGTGTACATTTTCCACCTGTACAGTTTCTGGTAAAAATAAATCCACAGGAGAAAAATTCCAAAGACCTTTTATCCCCCACTGAGCTAGGTTTTCCGCTGTTTCCTTCACACGTGTTTTAGGCATAGTCAGAATGGCAATTTCTACCTCATTCTCTTTAATAAACTGCTCCATTCTATCAATATCTTGTACCTCTACCCCTTGAATTGTCATACCAATCAATCGAGGATTCACATCAAATAAGCCGACCAACTTAAATCCTCTTTTACTAAATGAATTGGAATTTGCAAGTGCTTGTCCTAAATTCCCGACACCCACAATAATCATTTTATAATTTTGATGTAAGCCTAAAATTTTTCCAATTTCTCTGTGTAGATATTCTACATTATAACCGTACCCCTGCTGACCAAACCCTCCAAAATTATTAAGGTCTTGACGAATTTGCGAGGCTGTAACATTCATTTTTTCACTAAGTTCTCGTGATGAAATTTTATTGACACCTTTTTGTAATAGTTCACCCAAGTATCTATAATAGCGTGGCAACCTTCTGATTACAGCCATAGATATTTTTCTTTCTTCCATCACTTCCTCATCTCCTTTATCACTCGTATTTTAGTATATCATCTTAGTTTTTTTTTTGTCAACGGCTGTATCTTGCCATTACTTTTATTTTAGACTTTTTTTTGTTAAAATAAAAATAAGAGCAAGGAGGAGACCAATGATTATTTCATGTAATAATATAAAAAAGACATTCATCGACAAGGAAGTTATTAAAAATATTTCTTTTCATATTGAAGACCATGAAAAAGTAGCTTTAATCGGAAATAATGGTGTAGGAAAAACCACACTACTTAAAATCCTAACAAAAGATTTAGAGCCTGATGATGGAAGTGTCACCTATAGTAAAAATTGCCAAATTGGCTATTTAAAACAGAATATGGATCTTACATCACAAGGTACTGTTTATGAAGAACTCTTAAGTGTTTTTGCTGATGTTATTGCTTTAGAAGAAAAACTTCATGAAATGGAGAATAAAATTGCCCAAACTTCTTCTTTAGAACTTATTAATGACTATGATGCACTTAGAAGAACTTTTGAAGACCAAAAAGGCTATGAATACAAAAGTCTTATAAAAGGTGTTCTAAAAGGTTTAGGTTTTGATGATAGTGTTTATGAAAAACCTGTTTCCATTTTATCAGGAGGACAAAAAAATCGCGTTGCACTTGGTAAATTACTTTTACAAGAACCTACTTTGCTACTTTTAGATGAGCCCACTAACCATTTAGATATTGAAGCCATTGAATGGTTAGAAGGTTTTCTTAGAAATTATAAGGGTGCCGTTTTAGTCATTTCCCATGACCGTTACTTCTTAGATAAAATTGTCACCAAAGTCGTTCACCTAGAATTTGGACAAAGTTTTGTTTATAACGGAAACTATAGTGATTATATCCTAAAAAGTGAAAAAGAATACGAAGTAGCTATGAAACACTTTGAAAAACAACAAAAGGAAATCGCTCGTCAGCAAGCTATTATTTCTAAACTTAAACAATTCAATCGTGAAAAGTCCATTAGACGTGCACGTAGTCGTGAAAAAGCCCTTGAAAAAATAGAAGTTATGGATATGCCAATGATTGATAATAAGCCTATGCACCTTACCTTAACACCACGTATTACAAGTGGAAATGATGTTCTTTTTGCTGATCATCTCAGTAAGGCATTTGATGATGCACTACTCTTCGAAAACATGTGTATGAGTATTAATAAAGGAGATAAAGTTGCCTTAGTTGGGCCAAATGGTGTGGGCAAAACGACTTTCTTTCGTATGCTATTAGGTACAATGCAGCCAACTAGTGGTACCTTTCGCTTAGGTAGTAATGTAATGATTGGCTATTATGATCAAGAACATTCTAATTTAGATACAAGTCATACGATTATGGAAGAAATTCAATATGCTTTCCCTGAGCTAAAAAATGGTGAAATCCGAAGTGTACTAGCTGCTTTTCTTTTTACAGGAGACGATGTATTTAAGCCTATTCATACTTTAAGTGGTGGTGAAAGAGGCCGCGTAGCACTTGCTAAAATTATGCTTTCTAAAGCTAACTTCTTAATCCTTGACGAGCCTACTAACCACTTAGACATCTTATCTAAAGAAGTCTTAGAAAGTGCTATTATTAACTATGAAGGAACTGTTTTATACATTTCTCATGACCGTTACTTTATCAATCAAACTGCTAGTAAAATTATTGAGATGGCTAAAGAGGGTACTACAGAATACCTTGGTGATTATGACTATTTTGTAGAAAAGAAAAAGGAATTCAAAGAAACTAAAGCTCTAATAGCTCAATCTTCTACCTCTAGTGCCCCTACTACCTCCTCTAATACGAAGTTAGACCGTCAAAAGCAGAAAGAAGAACAAACAAGAATACGACGTATTCAAAATCAAATGACAAAACTAGAAGAGGCTATTAACGAAGCTGAAGAACGTATGTCTATTATTGATGAACAACTTTGCTTAGAGGAAATCTATAGTGATTTTGAGAAAAGTAAAGATTTATTAGAAGAAAAAGAAAGCCTTTCCTTACAAATTGCTTCCTATTACGAAGAGTGGGAAGCCCTAAGTGAAACATTATAATACTGTATGCCATTTATTCATCTCCTCCCCAAATAGCATTTGCCCAACTATTTACTTTTTGCTAGAATAAAGCATATGTTTATACAGGAGGAGATATATTATGTCACTTAACCAAATATTAATGTTTATTATGGGAATAGGTGTGTTAATAGGTGGGATAGACCGTATTTTAAACAATAAATTTGACTTAGGTCAAAAATTTGAGGAAGGATTTATGTGCTTAGGTCCGACAGCACTAAGTATGGTAGGAATTATTTGTATTTCGCCCCTCCTTTCTCAACTTCTAAAGCCACTTATTGTTCCTCTTTACCATTTAATAGGTGCTGATCCTGCCATGTTTGCAAGTATTTTAGCTATTGATATGGGGGGATATCCTCTTGCTATGGCTCTTGCAGAAAACCCTTTGGTAGGTGAATTTTCTGGTCTTATTGTTTCTACTATGCTAGGTGCTACTATCGTTTTTACAATTCCTGTTGGCTTAGCTATGATTCCTAAATCTGATCATCCATTCTTTGCTAAGGGTTTACTGATTGGACTTATTCCTATTCCTATTGGTTCTTTTATTGGCGGCTTACTTATGGGGCTTTCTATAAAAAGCTTAGTCCTAAATAGTTTACCAACTTTACTTATTGCTGCTTTATTAATGTTTGGTCTTATTTATAACCAAGAGCGTATGGTTAAAGGCTTTATTCTTTTCGGGGATGGTATTAAAATTGTAACAACTATTGGACTAACTATAGCTGCTTTTCAATATTTAACAGACATTATGCTTATCCCTGACATGCCAGATATTTTAGATGGTATGAAAACCGTTTCAGGAATTTGTATCGTTTTATTAGGAAGCTTACCCCTTATGACTTTAATTTTAAATTTACTCAAAAAACCTTTTGAAGTCATAGGACATAAACTTTCCCTAAATGGAGCAAGTGTTGGCTCTATCCTCTTTTCTTGTATCAGCGTCTTACCAGTTTTTAGGATTTTTTCTGAGATGAATGAAAGAGGTAAAATTGTTTCCACAGCCTTCTTAGTAAGCTCTATTGGTGTTTTTGCCGCACACCTTGGTTTCATTGCTGATGTAGCACCCCATTATCTAGTACCTATGATTATTTCTAAACTGAGTAGTGGTCTATTAGCTATTTTACTTGCCTTATTTCTTACTAGAAATTTAAAGCATTCTTCCCACTAAAAATAGCAGTCAGAAACTTATCTAATAAGTTCTATGACTGCTATTTTTTTACTATGTATATTATAGCTTTTTTAAATAATCTAATTATCCAATAAACATTTGAGTCCAGTAATTACCGCTTGCTTCATAACCAATACCAATCTTAGTATATTTTGAGCTTAAGATATTAGCACGGTGACCTGAACTATTCATCCATCCTTTTACTACAGCTTCTGGTGATGTATAGCCTTGCGCAATATTTTCTGCTGCTGCTCTATAACTAATTCCGTACTTTTTAAGCATTTCAAATGGTGTCCCATAAGTTGGACTGGTATGACTAAAATATTTATTTTTACTCATATCTGAAGATTTAATACGTGCTACTTTTCTTACATTTTCATCCATTGTTAAAGCTGGTAAATTATTTTTAGCACGTTCAGCATTAACAAGTTCAAGAACTTTATTCTCAAACGCTGTTTGTGTGCTTACATTTGTATTTCCGTTATTGGATTCTGTATTATTTCCTGAACCTGTATTTTCATTGTTGGATTCTGTATTATTTCCTGAACCTGTATTTCCATTGTTGGACCCTGTATTATTTCCTGAACCTGTATTTCCATTATTGGACCCTGTATTATTTCCTGAACCTGTATTTCCATTATTTGAACCAGTATTACCGCAGTCCCAGTTAGGTCTTGTTACATTTGGTCTACAATTTACTGGCCTTCTGTGTGACTTAGCAAATAATGATGACCCTGAACCTAATACAGTAAGTCCCGCTAATGTTAAAATAGATACTTTACTCATTAATTTTTTTGATTTCATAATTTTTCTCCTCTTATCTCTTTCGTTTTTAATCCGATTGAATCAATTTGGATTACAAAATTATTACGTATTTATTTCTTTTTGTAACAACTTTGTAATATATATTATATAGCATTTCCACTTTATTTCAAGTAAAAATAGCATTTTTATGTTTTCCTATTTCTTCCATTCCCATTTTTGTTCCAAATTCACTTACTAAAACTTCTATGTTCTTACCTACAAACTTCTCTTATTCTTTTATATTTAGCCATCATAAAAAAGGCCACTTGCAATCAAGTGACCTTTTTTATGGATTTTTTATTCTATCTCTATGATTATGACATTACTTATGGCTACATGGACAAGGTGCTGCAACTAATGCATATAATGTTCTAACTGGTACCCCTGTACCACCTTTTGATAAGTAGCCTTCTCTTTTATCTGCCCAAGAAGTTCCTGCAATATCAAGATGTAACCAAGGAAGATCCTTTACAAATTCTCCTACAAATAACCCAGCTGTAATCGTTCCTGCATTTCTGCCACCAGTATTCTTAAGGTCGGCTACAGTACTTTTATTCATTTTGGCATATTCTTTAGTGCTTGGTAAGCACCAGAACTGTTCACCTGTTTTTAAAGAAGCTGTAATCAGTTCATCATAAAATGCTGTATCATTAGAAATAACTGCTGTTGTGCTTGTTCCTAATGCCACTAAAGCAGCTCCTGTTAGGGTTGCTACATCAATCAGTTTCGTTACCTTTTCTTTCTCAATACTATAAGTGATTGCATCAGCTAAAGTTAAACGCCCTTCCGCATCTGTATTGGCAATCTCAATCGTTTTCCCAGCCATAGATGAAATAATATCTCCTGGTTTATAGCTTCCTCCAGAAATAACATTTTCACATGCTGCTACAACTGCAATAATATTTTTCTTAACTTTATTTTTAGCAATAGCTTGCATGGCACCAATAACAGCTGCTGCACCACCCATATCTGTATGCATCGTTTTCATAGAATCTGTTGGTTTTAATGAATAACCACCTGTATCATAAGTTAACCCTTTACCAACAAGTCCTAGAATTTCACTTTCTTCTGGAGCTCCCATATGACGCATCACAATGAGTCTTGGTTTTCTTTCTGAACTACTACCTACTGCTAAGAAAGCCTTCATACCAAGCGCTTCGATTTGTTTTTCATCCATTATCTCAACTTCAATTCCAGTTTCTTCTCCCATTTCTACTACCCTTTTAGCTAAAGTTTCTGGGTAGATTTGATTGGATGGTTCATTAGTTAAATCTCTTGCTAAAATCACACCTTCTGCAACATTTCTAGCTTCTTCTAATACTTCATGTGCGCGAGTAAGTTTCGCCTCTGGTATACCAGTTAAATAAACTGTTATGTTGTTTTCTTCTTCTAGCTTTTCTTGGTATTTATTAAAAGTATAGCCACCTAGCATAACAGCTTCTGTAATCGCTTTAACATTACCACCTACACATAACTTTTCACACACACAAAGCTGAATACCTACATTCTTTACCTTAAGACTTTTAGCTTTTTGATAAACTGCTGCAACTGCTTTTCTAAACTCATTGGTAGAAAACTCTTCCTGCTTTCCAACTCCCATATAAAGTGTGTATTTTAAATCATGCTCTACTGAAGGAAGTACAAAGACTTCTCCCATTTTTCCTTCAAAAACTTTACTTTGACTTAATTTTTTTAATGTTTCACTTGCATCTATTTGTCCTTCAAAAACAGGCATCACAAGTGCATCTACATCATTTAATACGACTTCTTTAATTTGTATCATTCTAACCCTCCTAATTTAAATTACATCATATTTCTTAATGATTGTATCATAGTTCTTTCAACCTCTTTAGAAACCTAGTACTTCGCGGTATTGTTCCTCTTTAAAACCAACACATACTTTGCTGTCTGTAATTAGTAGAGGTCTTTTAATGAGCATCCCATTACTTGCCAGTAACTGAACAGCTTCTTCTAGACTCATCTCTTTCACTTTATCCTTTAAGCCCATTTCTTTATAAACTTGTCCACTTGTATTAAAGAATTTCTTTACCTCTAATCCACTTTTTTGAATCCATAGCTTTAATTCCTCTTCTGTAGGTACTTCTTCTACAATGTGACGCATTTGTACATCTACACCATTTTCCTTTAAATATTTTAATGCCTTCTTACAAGTTGTACATCTTGGATATTCTATAAATAATGCCTTCACCATCTGTCTCCTTCTAAAATCATTTCTTATTAGTATAACTAGTATGACCTTTTATACTTTATCCTAGTATCTCTAATAGGCTTTCCATATTATGGTCAACTCTCACTTTATTTTAATCTATTCTTTTCCATTTAAGCAACAACTTTACACAATAAATTCATTTTATACTCTAAAAAAATATATATTATTCCAATTTCTTACATTCTATTTATAATCTGTCTAACAGTTTAGCAATATCTTTTGCACTAAGCTCTTGCATTTGCGTTTTATTTAAGGAACTTTCTTTACTCTCACTATTACGTATATGTTGACTATTTTTTTGCTTATCGTCATGGGCCCTATTCTCACATACTTGTTCTTTATCTCCTGGGACTTTTCCTGCTTTCTTTTCCTTATGTGCTTCTAAACTTATCGTAATTCCTTTTCCTAAACTTTCTTTTTTCTGACTTATTTTTTCTAAGGGATAGATATTCTTTATATAGTGAATCACTTCATCTATTAATGCTTCACTCTTTTCATCAATCCTCTTAATCAGCACATAAATAACCATTATAACTGTTAATAATAAACTTGCCGTAATAAACCTAACAGCTTGTCCATAGTTTTGCATCTGATTCATCCATACAACAAGCCCCTCAATAGCCAATACTCCCCACATTAGATTTTTTCCTTTTAACGCTATATTTTTAACAGATACATAAGAAAATCTACCTATATATTCATATTGTAGTCTTCTTTTTATAGCACTTTCTAAATCAGGCTCCTCATCTGTATCTGTGACCAAATTTTTATAGGAAGTAATAATACTTTCAATAAAGTCTATATCTGCTTTTGTTTTGTAAGCTCTTTTATTACAGTACATCCCTAAACTAGCCTGTAGTGTATGTAATTTATGTTCTACCATGTGAGTTGTCAGTATAGTAAGTCCAACAAGAATCAGTTCCAATATAAATAGTGCAATTAGCATATGACTCCCCCTTATTTGTTTGATTATTCATATTTTAACATATTTTCACTTTAATTCAATATATAACCTAATTAATAAGAGGTATTTCAAAATAGGTTGCTTCAATTAAACCTTGTCCTAAATGAATATTTTTTTCAACTTCTATACTTGGTAGTTCCAATCCCCCCAAAGAAGGTGTTATAGTTTCTTCATATATGGTTTCAATAATAATATCTTTTATCATAAAACTTAATTTTGAGTTACTTTCTATAAAGTTACTTTGATAAGCTTCCATAGATTGTTCTATTCCAGCTTTATAAACACCACATGTTGGAATATAAGCAGTAAACATAAAATCAGTTAAAGGATCATTTAAAATATTTTCTCCGCTAAAG
>JARKVN010000136.1 GCA_029851645.1 Cellulosilyticum sp.
TAAAATATCTTCATTCCCTTTTTTAACAGCAATAGCATATTCTTCTTCAATAAATGGTGCATCTAAAACTTTAAGGTCACTTTGTCCTGCTACCATTTTCTTAGCTGGTTCTGCATCAATAACTACAGCATCTATCTTACCATTCTTAAGGTCCATAACAGCTTGTGTTCCTGCTTGGAATTGAATAACTTCTATCCCTTCTGTATCACTTACAAATAGATCTCCTGTTGTACCAAGTTGTACACCTACCTTCTTACCAACTAAATCCTCTGCTGTTGCAACACTTGTATCCTCTGCTTTTACAATAATCATTTGTTTTGAATTAAAGTAAGCATCTGAGAAATCAACTTGTGTCTTACGTTCTTCTGTAGCAGTCATTCCTGCTGCAATAAAATCAATTCTATCTGCATTAAGTGATAATGTCAATGAGTCAAAACTCATATCTTCAACTTTAAGTTCTTTCCCTAACTTTTCTGCTACCTTTTGCGCAATTTCAACGTCAAAGCCTACAATCTCTAATCCATCTCTATATTCAAATGGTTCAAATTCTGCATTGGTTCCCATCACAATCACATTATCTGCTTCTGTCCCAGCTGAATTAGAGGCTTCTTTTCCACTTGTATCTGGTGTATTGGTTGTGCTACCACCGCATCCAGCTAATACACCTATTGATAAAATACCTAAACTCACCATCTTTAATAATTTACTTTTTTTCATACTATCACTCCTCATATTCATTCATCTACCTTTAATATATGCATAATTATACACACACGCGAATTAATAGTCAAATATTTTTTTAAGCGCTTTTGCACATTTAATGTAGTTTTTTGTCTATATTAGTTGTTATATTAATAGGATAAGTTTTTTATATTTTATCCACATAATTATACACATTTCTTTGATAAAAAATTCATACCATTTAATTGTTTTTTGTGGATAATGTGTATAACTTTGTGTATAACTTGATAATACTGTTTTTTTACTTTGAAAAAAATGTGAATATCTTGTTAATCCAATATACAAATATTACCATTTTATTTCAAAAACTTTTATATTCACCCTAAAAAATCCCAATAAATTCCATAATTAGTATTTATTATTTTATTTATAAAAATCTATTTTACTTCCCCTTTTTATTATTTTATTTTTTATAATATACACTTTAGAACTTCTCCACTGAATAGTTTATACATATCTTCATTTAACACTCATAAAATAAAGTGATAGATCCCTTATTAAGAGAACCTATCACTTTATTTTATCTATCCTATAAACAGACTTACATAAGTTGCTCCTACTCTTGCTGCAAGTAAGGCTTGTCCAGTAGAAATGATGAGGCTAACAACTTCATCTGTATTCCTTCCTTGGCTTTTTGTTATCTCATACTTAAATCCTTTACTTGATAGCCTCTAAAATCATCTGCATCTGAAACATTAATTTTATGGTTTTCAATTTCTAATCTATAGGTTTCAATTTTTCCTTCTGCTATCGTTTTAAAGGCATCAATGTAGATACGGCTCATATCTTCTACTTTAATATTTTTCTTTGTATAAACATGATCTTCTTCTGTTAAATAACGAATGACTTTAATACTCCATTCTGGATCTGCTAAATAAACTTCATGTAACATCTTTTCAATCATCAACTTAGCACTACCATAAGTTGTTGTATCTGATCCATTATCCCCATAGAAACCTTCTGATGAACTAAATACCATTTTCTTTACATGATGTTCTCCCATTACTTCACATAGCATTAAAGTACTTGCTAAATTTGTATAGTAGTATTGGATTGGATTTTTCTTATAATCTCCTGTTGATTTAATCCCTGCGAAATGAATGACCCCCTCAATATCATTCTCACTAAAAATACGTTCTACAAGTTCTTTATGCCCCAAATCCATTGCATAAAGTTTTATATTTTTACCTGTTTTCTCTCTAATATCTTTAATCGCATCAGCCGTAGAAGTTAAGAAATTATCTACAATCACAACCTCATAACCTTGTTTTAAAAGCTCTATACATACATGTGACCCTGTATATCCTGCACCACCTGTTACTAAAATAGCCATTAGAATCTCCCCTTTTCTCATTTGTGTTTTTTCAAATAAATTATACCCTAAATAATTTTAAATTTCCATGTTATTTTGATTTATATAAATTAATTTTATATTTAAATTATTTTCCAACTGTAATTTCTATCATTTTCTATGCTTCATTGCTATTTTATTATATTATCTCTCAAATATAAAACTATTACCCCGTTAAGAAGTTAATTCTTAACGGGGTAATAGTTTTTCACTTTTAATAAAATTTATTTTAATACTTCTTTAGCAACTTCTACAACATGTTCTACTGTAAAGCCATATTTTTCAAAGATACGAGCAGCTGGTGCTGACTCTCCAAATTGATCCATAGAAATAACTTGTCCTTCAAACCCTGTGTACTTATGCCATCCAAATGATGAAAGGGCTTCTACAGCAACTCTCTTTGTTTTATTAGATGGTAAGATAGACTCTTTGTATTCTTTAGATTGATTTTCGAATACATCCATAGAACTCATACTTACTGCTGTTGCTTTAATTCCTTCTGCTTCAAGTTCTTTAACAGCTCCCACTACAAGTTGAACCTCTGAACCTGAACCAATCAAAATAATGTCCGAATCTTGTGGCTTAACACCTGCTACCACATAAGCTCCTTTTTTAGCTTCTGCACCTGTTTTTTCAAGATAAGGTAGGTCTTGTCTTGTAAGGACGATAGCAACTGGTTCTGTTTTGCTATTTAGTGCATATTCCCATGCAGCTACTGTTTCTTTCGCATCTGCTGGTCTAAAGGTTACCATGTTTGGCGTACTACGAAGCATTGCTAGTTGTTCAATAGGTTGGTGAGTTGGACCGTCTTCACCTACACCAATACTATCATGTGTCAGTACATAAGTTACTGGTAATTTCATAAGTGCTGCAAGTCTCATTGGATTTTTCATGTAATCACTAAATACAAAGAATGTTGAACAGAAAGCCTTAAGCCCACCATGAACAACAATACCATTTGCTACAGCACCCATTGCATGTTCACGGATACCGAAATGAAGATTATTTCCTAAGTAATCCTCTGCACTAAAATCTCCTTTACCATTCATGTAAGTCTTAGTAGAAGGTGCAAGGTCAGCTGAACCTCCAAAGATATTTGGCACAATACCTGCCATATGATTAATCACATCATAAGAAGCATTACGAGTTGCTTTTTTACCTTGTGGATCTGTGTAATTATCATAAATATCTAGGCTGATTGCTTCATCTGAGTGCCATTTCTCCCATTCTGCTGCTAATTCTGGATAAGCAGCTTTATAAGAATCAAATAATTTATTCCATTCTAACTCTTTTGCTTCTCCTTGTTTCACAAGTTCTGACATATGTGCTCTTACGTCTTCTGAAACAAAGAACTCATCATAATGATGACCTAAGAATTCTTTCATTTCTACAATGTTGTCTACCCCAAGAGGTTCACCATGTGCTGATGCTTTTCCTTGTTTCTTAGGACAACCATAACCAATTTGTGTTTTTATTTCAATAAAACTTGGTTTATCTAAGTTAGCTTTCGCCTTCTCAAGCGCTCTAGCAATTGCTTCTGTATCATTTCCATCCTCTACAAAGAATGTTTCAAAACCTTGAGCTTCAAAGCGTGCACTTACATCTTCTCTAAAAGCAATTTGTGTATCCCCTTCGATTGTAATATCATTTGAATCATATAATACAATCAGTTTGCCTAATTTTAGGGTACCAGCCATTGCAGCTGCTTCATAAGAAATCCCCTCCATTAAACATCCATCTCCCACTAATGCATAAGTATAGTGGTCTACAATATCATAGCCTTCTTTGTTAAATTTCGCTGCTAAATGTCTCTCTGCCATTGCCATACCTACAGCTGTCGCAATACCTTGTCCAAGAGGACCTGTTGTTGTTTCAATTCCCACTGTATGTCCATACTCTGGGTGTCCTGGTGTCAAGCTACCTTCTTGGCGGAAGGCCTTTAAATCTTCCATTGTTAAGCCATATTCAAATAAATGAAGTAATGCATAAAGTAATGTTGAGCCATGTCCTGCTGAAAGTACAAATCTGTCTCTGTTTTCCCATTTAGGATTTTTAGGATTGTGATTCATAAAATCAGCCCATAAAGTATAAGCCATAGGAGCTGAACCTAATGGAAGACCAGGGTGACCTGAATTTGCTTTTTGAACTGCCTCTGCGGCAAGCACACGAATGCTATTAATTGTTTTTTTTGATATTGTGTCCATTTTCTCCTCCTTAGAATGGTAACAAATCATTTTGCCACTTTTATCTTAATCATTATAACGTTTTTTCTGCTAGATGTATATTGAATTTTTTTATAAGATTTGTAGATTTTCCGGTGACTTTTTTTCTCTTTTAATGTATTCTATTGAAGAAAGGAGTAGAATTATGTCATATATTTACCCAACTACTACAAATGGAAAAACTCAATATAAAATTCACTTTGTATATGAAAGTAATAAAATATATCTTGGTAGCTATCCCTCTCAGGAACTTGCTGAAAAGGTATTAGAAGAGGCACGAATGCTTATGAAGATGCCCTCTGGTTTACCAAACTTTGAGCATTACACATTAAACTATAAAAAGGTGGTTTCTTTATGCAATCTTAGAGATCATAACAAATATATTAAAAATCCTATATACTTATTTCCAACATACTTCTATTATTATCTTTCAAAAGATCAGGTATTAATCTTTGACAGTAAGGATTTATTTTATTTTTCAACTTATAAAATTTATAAGCGTGGCAACTATCTGTATACACAAGATAGTATTTCACAGAAAAATATTTTATCCCGCTTCAAAATTCCTAATCATAGCGTTATAGGTAAGGACTACTATTTTAAAAATAATAATCACTATGACTTTCGTAGCGAAAATTTAGTTATTATTAACGGCTATAAAGGTGTAACCAAGAAAATTCAGCAAGACCAAACTCTATATGTTGCTTCTATCCATATTAAGTCCAACCTCATTATTGGTCATTATCATTCTGAAATTGAAGCTGCTATTGCTTATAATAAAGCAGGTGATTTGTTAAATCAGCAAGGCATCCTAAAGGATTTTTCTCAAAATGTCTTTCCATTTCTTACGAAAGATGAATATACTACGCTTTATGAAAATATATCCATCTCCCCACGTCTATTTCATCCCGAACACAGACGTAAACGTGTTATCTCTTGTAAGCCATTTAGAGGCATTAGTAAAGACCAAGCCAGCTATAAAGTACATATAGGCTACCAATCCAAACAAATCTATCTTGGTATGTATCCTACAGAAAAACGTGCTGCACAAGCCTATAATTATGCTTCCTTCTATCTTTATGGTATGCAAGGTCATATTAATCATGTATCTCCTCTTATTTATGAGAGTGATACTGAGAAAATCGCTAATTTTCTTATCAAACATCAAGCTTTAAAATCCAAAATCTAACTTATTAACTTTCCTTTAGCCATGAAATAACAATAAGCCATGAAAGATATTCTCTTTCATGGCTTATTGATTTAGTAT
>JARKVN010000137.1 GCA_029851645.1 Cellulosilyticum sp.
TATTTAACGAGCTAATTCTTTAGATTTAACTCCTTGCTTTAATAGCTTAATCATCTCTTGTTTTCTTTTTTCCTGAGTTTCTAATCGCTTAGCACTATAAAGATAACGTGCCCAACTTTTCTTATAACCTGGGGTTAAGCTTTTAAAAAAAGTTAATGCTCCTGTTTCTTCAGATAGCTCTTGTTCTATAGTTGGAATAAATTGTATATAATCCGCAACACATTGACTTACAGTTTTTTGTGGCTTACGTTCTTTTTCATGTTTAATACCTACGATAGTATAATTATCATCTAACTTAACCATCTGATTAAATTTATAATGACTATTTTGTATATACCCCTCATCATTTACGCCTAATGCTGGAAAGATTTCATCCCTATGCACATAAGAGTCAAAAAGACGATTTCCTTTCTTAGGATAAGCAATTAATAAACGTCCACCTAGATTCAACTTATTCCCTTCAATCAACTTTATGGTCTCTTCTTTTAACTGATTAAGCGTTTTAACAAATAAGATGATGATATCAACAGAATCCTGTGGTATATCCTCGGATACTTTAAATTCCGAAAAATATTCTTTTTCGGGGCGATTTAGAATGGTTATTTCCTGACCTATATTTAATCTTAGTTTTTTTGCTAATGCTTCTGACATAATGACCTCAATCTTTCTAGTTATAGTAATTAATATTTCGCCATTTCAATTTCTTTCCTTTAGATTGTTCTCATACTTTTATCCATTACATTGAGCATTAGGTGTTTTTACTTTTTATTTTGCTACAAGGTTAACAATACGACCTTTTACATAAATTTCTTTAACGATTGTTTTTCCCTCTAAACGCTCTGCAACTAATTCTTTAGCTTTTGCAATTGCTTCTTCAGAAGTTGCATCTGGAGAAATCATCATACGGGCTGCAATTTTACCTGTAATTTGTACAGCTACTTCTACTTCATCTTCTTTCATCTTCTCTTTATCAAAAGTAGGCCAGGTGTTTTTAAATACGCTATCTGTTCCACCAACTTTTGTCCATAATTCTTCACTAATATGTGGAACAAATGGTGCTAGAAGAATCACAAGTGCTTGTAATGTTTCATTTGCAAGGCCTCCTTCTTTCTTTTGAAGCTCAAGAAGTTTATTCGTATATTCCATGAAACCACTTACTACTGTATTTAAGTTGAAGTTTTCCATACGAACTGTAATATCATGAATGAGTTTATGACGCATTCTTTCCATTTCTTTTGTTTCAGCTACTGTAGTGTTCTCATCTACAAGCTTCCAAACTTTATTTAGGAAACGATATACGCCTTCAATACCTCTATCATCCCATTCAGAATCTAATTCTGGTGGTCCAATGAAGAGTTCATACATACGAAGTGAATCACATCCATAGTTTTCAACAAGGTCATCTGGCGAAACAACATTTCCTTTAGATTTACTCATTTTAGCACCTGCTTTAGTAACCATACCTTGGTTGAAGAGACGTTTGAATGGTTCTTCAAAGTCTACTACCCCAATATCATATAAGAATTTAGTATAGAAACGTGCATAAAGAAGATGAAGTACAGCATGTTCAATACCACCCACATACATATCTACTGGCAACCATTTTTTCATATCTTCTTTACTGATTAATTCTTTATCATTATGTGGATTTGGATATCTTAAGAAGTACCAAGATGAACCTGCCCACTGTGGCATTGTATTTGTTTCACGTTTAGCAGGCCCTCCACATTTTGGACAAGTTGTGTTCACCCATTCTTCAATAGCAGCAAGTGGAGACTCTCCTGTACCTGTTGGTTCATAGCTTTCTACATCTGGAAGGCAAATTGGGAGGTCTTCTTCTTTCACCCCTACAATACCACAGCAGTCACAATGAACGACTGGAATAGGTTCTCCCCAGTAACGTTGACGTGAAAATACCCAGTCACGAAGTTTATAGTTTGTTGTTTTCTTACCAATATTTTGGGTTTCAAGAAATTCTGGAATTGCTTTTTTAGCCTCTTCTGAAGGCATCCCATTAAAATCACCTGAGTTAATCATGACACCAGCTTCTGTATAAGGCTGTGTAAGCTCCTCTTCCTCACCTGATTTAGAAATCACTTGGATAATTGGTAAATCGAATTTCTTAGCAAATGCAAAGTCTCTATCATCATGAGCTGGTACACACATAATGGCACCTGTTCCATAATCTGCAAGAACATAGTCAGAAATCCATACTGGAATTTTTGCACCATTAAGCGGATTAATTGCATAACGGCCTAAGAATACACCTGTTTTTTCTTTGTCAGCCATACGGTCTACTGATGACTTTGTAGAAGCATCAAATACATATTTTTCAACTGCCTCTTTTTGCTCATCTGTTGCAAGTTTCATAACAGATTTGTGTTCTGGTGCCATTACCATAAAACTTGCACCATAAAGTGTATCTGGTCTTGTTGTAAAGACTTTGATTTTTTCATCTGTGCCTTCGATTTCAAAGTCGATTTCAGCACCATAACTTTTACCAATCCAGTCAGCTTGCATCTTTTTAACTTTTTCTGGCCAGTCTAGTCCCTCTAAATCGCTTAGAAGTCTTTCTGCATACTTAGTAATTTTTAGCATCCATTGACGAAGGTTTTTCTTAGTCACTGTCGAACCACAACGGTCACAGCACCCTTCTTTAACTTCTTCATTGGCAAGGCCAGTCTTACAAGATGGGCACCAGTTAATAGGCATTTCTTTTTCATAAGCTAAACCATTTTCAAACATTTTAAGGAAAATCCATTGTGTCCATTTATAGAAATTAGGATCTGTTGTGTTAACTTCTTTATCCCAGTCGTAAATCGCACTAATATCGTGTAACTGACGTTTAAAGTTTGCTACGTTTTCTGCTGTTGCGACAGCTGGATGAATCTTCTTTTGAATCGCATAGTTCTCTGCTGGAAGACCGAATGCGTCCCATCCCATTGGATGAAGAACATAATGACCTTGAAGGACTTTATAACGACTCCATACATCTGAAAGGACGTATCCTCTCCAGTGACCTACATGCAACCCATTTCCTGATGGATAAGGGAACATATCCAAGCAGTAATATGGCTTCTTATCTGAGGTTTCTACATTAATGGGATTCTCTTCCCAATGCTTTCTCCATTTTTGTTCAATTGCTTTATGATTATATTGCATTGTGCTTCCTCCTTCTTCTTGGGTAAGTATTTTTATGATAAACACTAAAAAACCTTCCGCCTCCTATTAAAAAATAAGAGACGAAAGGTTATCATTCCGCGTTACCACTCTTCTTTGCAAAAGTTATACTTTTACACACTTATATCTTCTATAACGGGAAGTCCCGCCAGCACCTACTTATCTTGTTCAGCGTGGAACTTAGCGACGAGTTCATAAAAATCTTTTTACTACTTCACACCATCCAGTAGCTCTCTGATAAAAATACTCTTACTACTATTTCGCTTCATTGTCTTTTGGATATTTCTTTATCATAAGGCAAATTCTATCATAATCATTCCCTAAAATCAACGATTATTTCATACTTTATTCTTCTAATGGTCTATAAGCAAACCACCAATCATAATTTGTATACATCTTGGCATTTTTCTCTGCTTCCGCTATAGTTGTAGCTGGTGGTATAATTACTTGATCTTCAATCAGCTCATTATGTGGCCAATTAGCGGGCATTGCCACATGATTATCCCTAGCAATTTGCAAGGCCACTAATGCCCTAATAATCTCCTCCATATTTCTTCCCACTTCAGCTGGATAATATAAAATCATTTGAATTTTCCCTGTTGGATCTATAAAAAATGTTGCTCTTACCGTCGCTGTAGGCTTTGCTGGCTGTATCATTCCTAATTCATTTGCAACACGTCCTAAAGGGTCTGCTATAATAGGAAAAGGAATCTTCTGTCCTAGATTATTTTCTATCCATTCTATCCACTTCATATGTGGTTGGACTTGGTCTACTGATAAACCTAATAACTTTGTATTTAACTTTTCAAAGGTCTCCATGTTTTTTGCAAAAGATACAAACTCTGTAGTGCATACAGGTGTAAAGTCACCCGGATGACTAAATAATATGAGCCACTCCCCTTTATAATCATCTGGAATTTTCTTTGTCCCTTGAGTTGTTTGTACGGTCATACTTGGTAAATAGTCACCTATTAATAGCATATCGCCCCATCTCCTTAGATTCACCTATTATAAGCGAACTTACTTCTTATCATATATATGAAGATAGGACTTTTCCCATTACTAACCCTTTAATGTTTTAATAATGTACTTTTTTGATACCTTTTAATCACCTTAATGGCAACTTTTTTGGGTAAGTGTATCATAAATTGATTTCTAAGCCCAGGTACAATGATTTTCTTGTTTTTCATTAACCCACAATAAGCTTTTTCTGCTACAACCTTTGGACTCATTGCAAGCTTCGTATCCGCCCTTCCTGATGCCTTTTGAAAATTTGTTAAAGTTGCTCCTGGACAGAGCGTGGATACTAAAACACCATATGGCTTTAGTTCTTCATATAAAGCTTCTGATAAAGAAAGTACATAAGCTTTTGTTGCATAATAAACTGCTATATAAGCACCTGGTGAGTAAGCGCCTGTAGACGCCACATTTAAAATTCTTCCTCGTCCTAACTTTTTCATTTCTATAGCAAAATATCTTGTCATTAAAGTAAGCTGAGTCATATTTACTTCTATGAGTGAGCTTAACGCTTCCTCTGATGCCTTTTCAAACTCTCCAGCATAACCAATCCCTGCATTATTAACTAAAATCGTCACTCTAATACCTAACTTGCGAACAGTTTGATAAATACACTTCGCCGCATTCTTATGACTTAAATCCTGACAAATAGATATGATATTTTTAGCCCTTAACCTTTTTTCTAAATAGGCCTTAGTCTGCTTAAGCTTTTTTTCACTTCGTCCTACTAATATCAGTGGATACCCTTTTGTAGCAAATACTTTTGCCATTTCATAGCCAATTCCACTTGTTGCTCCTGTAATCAGTACATACTCCATATGAATCCTCTTTTCTTCTTAAGTAGTAAGTCCTATTCTTCCTACTTATTGCTTCTTATCATATTAATCTATTTTGTAATTTATGAACAGCTTGTTTTTAGTCTTCTTATGCTCTTGCTTGAATCACTTTATCTTGTATCTCATTAGGTGCCTCCTCATAACGCGCGAAATAATAACTAACTGCTCCTCTTCCCTGAGTCATAGAACGTACATCTGTTGCATAAGTATAAAGCTCTGATAAAGGTATTTCAGCTACAATCACTTGCTTCCTCTCTTTAATTTCCATCCCCACCATACGACCACGACGTTTTTTCATATCCCCCATAATATCTCCTGTATAGGCTTCTGGCACTACAATTTCTACATGAGCAATAGGTTCTAGTAGAGTTGGTTTAGCTTTACTCATTCCTTCTTTAAAGGCAATCATAGTAGCCATTTTAAATGCCATCTCTGACGAATCTACTGGGTGATAGGAACCATCCAATAAAACTGCTTTAATTCCTACTACTGGATAACCTGCCAGTACACCTTTTGTAACACCTTCTTCTAAACCTTTTTCCACAGCTGGAAAATATTGTTTAGGTACAGAACCTCCAAAAATTTGTTCTTCAAAGACATAAGGCCTCTCCAAATCTCCTGATGGCTCAAATGACATCACAACATCTCCATATTGTCCATGCCCACCTGACTGCTTTTTGTGCTTACCTCTTACACTTGCTTTACTTTTAATGGTTTCACGATAAGGCGTTGTTGGATTTTGTAAGTAGACATCTATCTTAAATTTAGACTTTAACATACTTAAAATCACATCAAGTTGTTGCTCGCCAATAGCTGAAAGAATAGTTTCATGTGTTTCTTTACTAAATTCTACAGAGAAAGTATTATCCTCAGCCATTAGTTTATATAAACAAAGGGACATCTTTTCTTCATCCCCTTTTCCTACAGGAAAAATCGCTTTCTTCACAACACCTTTAGGAAAATCAATAGGTTCATAAACCTTGTTCAATCCTTTTTCTGCTAATGTATCACCCGTCTTAGGATTTTTGAGCTTAGGTACTGCTCCTAAGTCCCCTGTACATAAATAAGGTACTTCTTGTTGCTCTTTACCTAAAAGTACATAAAGATGTGATAAACGTTCCACTTCTCCTGATTGGCTATGTATTAAAGTATCCTCTGTATTAACTACTCCTGTTCTTACTTTAAACAAAGAAAGCTTCCCAATAAAAGGATCTACCAATGTCTTGAATATAAATAAAGAAGTTTTTTCTTCTGAATCAGTCGCTATGCGTTCATCAGGTGCTGGCAAGAAACAAGTCATAGCCTCCAAAAGTGCCTCAATCCCGATACCACTTATAGAACTTCCACAAAGCACTGGAACGATTTGCTCTTCTAATATCCCCTTCTGATAAGCGGCTTCAATTTCTTCTACGGTCAACTCCTCCTCAGCAAAATACTTTTCCATTAATACTTCATCCGTCTCAGCTACTGCCTCTAAAATCATCGTACGTATAGGTTCAATCTTTTCCTTTAAATGTTCTGGTATCGCACACTCTATGATTCTCCCATTTTCTAATCGCCTGCCAATCATCTTAAGTACATGGACATATCCTACAAACTGACCTTTCTCATACCAAGGCACCTCGATAGGGGCAATACTTGTTCCCAATTTTGCTTTTAAATCTAGGAGTATCTGTTCTATTTCTACTTCAGAGTTATCCATCTCTGTAATATAAATCATTCTAGGTACATGTGCTTCTTCTACATATTCCCATGCTTTTTCTGTCCCTACTTCTATCCCAGCTGAGCCACGTATTACAATTAACGCACTATCTGCAACGCTCATAGCTTCCTTTACCCCACCTACAAAATCAAAATAGCCAGGGGTATCTAATACATTCATTTTATAGTCTTTCCATTCAATTGGCACTAAAGAAGTACGAATAGAAAACTTTCTCTTAATCTCCTCTGGATCAAAATCACTTACCGTATTGCCATTTTCTACTGTACCTAATCGAGATAATTTTCCTGATGCATACAACATGGCTTCACATAAAGTTGTTTTTCCTGCACCCCCATGCCCGAGTAAAGCTATATTACGGATTTTTTTAGTCTCGTAAACTTTCATATAACGCCCTCCTTTACAAATAAAAACTAACCTGTTATCATACTATTTCGCCGCTTGTCTGTTCATTCCATTTTTAGGCGCATTTTAAAACTTTATTTAAGAATACAAAAAAAGCGCTGGAACTAGCATTTTACCAGTCCAGCACTTTTCTTAGTACAATGGATATTTATCTAATAAATTTTTAACCTTTTCAGCGCACTGCATTTTATTTGCCTCAAAATCTTTTAAGGCTAAGTAAATAATCTCAGCAATTTCTCTCATATCATCTTCTTTCATACCTCTTGTCGTAACAGCAGGTGTACCAAGCCTTACCCCACTTGTTACAAAAGGTGAAGCTGGGTCAAATGGAATGGTGTTTTTATTACAAGTAATTCCGATTTCATCCAAAAGATGTTCTGCCTCTTTACCAGTTACATTCATACTTCTTACATCAAGGCTCATGACATGATTATCTGTTCCACCTGATACAATACGAAGCCCTTTATCAATTAGTGCATCAGCAAGTGCCTTTGCATTTTTAATAATTTGCTCTTGATAGGCTTTAAATTCTGGCTCAAGTGCTTCTTTAAAGCTTACTGCTTTAGCAGCAATCACATGCATCAGTGGGCCACCTTGAATTCCAGGGAAAATCGCTTTATCAATGGCTTGTGCAAATTCCTCGTGACAAAGAATCATTCCACCACGTGGTCCTCTAAGCGTTTTATGAGTTGTAGTCGTTACAAAATGTGCATGTGGCACTGGATTTGGATGAAGTCCTGCTGCTACAAGACCTGCGATATGAGCCATATCTACCATAAGGTAAGCCCCTATCTCATCTGCAATTTCTCTAAATTTAGCAAAATCAATTTCTCTAGAGTAATTACTTGCCCCAGCAATAATCATTTTAGGCTTATGCTCTAGTGCAAGTGCTCTTACTACATCATAATCTATCATTTCTGTTTCTGCATTTACTTCATAAGACACAACATGATAGTGTTTACCTGAAATATTAACTGGGCTACCATGTGTCAAGTGTCCCCCATGACTTAAATTCATACCCATTACAGTATCACCTGGTTTTAATACGGCAAAAAATACTGCCTGATTAGCTTGTGAACCTGAGTTAGGCTGTACATTAGCATGTTCTGCTCCAAATAATGCCTTTGCTCTTTCTCTTGCTAAATCTTCGACTTTATCTACTACCTCACATCCACCATAATAACGTTTTCCTGGATAGCCTTCTGCGTATTTATTAGTTAAAGTACTTCCCATAGCTGCCATTACTGCCTTAGATACAAAGTTTTCAGAAGCAATGAGCTCAATTTTATTATTCTGCCTTGCTGTCTCCTCATTAATGAGAGTCATGATTTCTGGGTCTATATTTTTTAATTCATCTAAAGTATACATCCTCTTCCTCCTACTCTGTGATTATGTAATTCATCTTAGTAACTTTTACAGTACCAATTTTTTCTGCAATTGACAAGGGATTTATCAAACAAATTTCTTAAGTAGCATATTATATGTATAATTCCAAATAAATACTCATCTAAATTTAAAGGCCTTATGACTTTACACACTATAATCAAAACTGTATACTGAAAAATAATATTGTTATGGAAAGAAAGGTTTTGGGATGCAAACAAATATAAACCATGAAAAAATACTTAATTTTGCTGTACATATCGGCGAGCTTATGCTTAAAAGTGGTGCTGAAACCTATCGCGTAGAAGATACCATTACAAGAATTCTAAAGTGCCATGATTTTCACTCTGTAGATACTTTCGTTATCCCAACAGGCATTATGGTAACAATAGAAGGTACGACCTTTTCACTCACTACCAAAGTCGTACGTGTAAAAAATAGAAGTACAAGATTAGACCGTGTAGAACGACTTAATCAGCTTTCTCGTGATTATGTTGGTGGCATCATTTCTATTGATGAAGGTTATACCATACTAGATGAAATTAAACAAAGCCCAGGATATAAGCCTTTCACCATTATTTTTTGGATTGGTATAAGTTGCAGCTTTTTTGCTATTATGTTTCATGCAAACCTTTTAGAATTTATTCTATCCTTCTTTGTTGGCATCAGTGTAGGTCTTTTACAATATCGTTTAAGTAGCAAACAAATTGTTAACTTCTTTGTTTTATTCATCTGTTCTCTTTTTCTTGGTTTTGCTGTTATGCTTTGTCAATTCATTTTCAAAGACGCTATTGATATAGAACCTATTGTAATCGGTTGTATTATGCCACTTCTCCCTGGGGTAGCATTTACGACTGCTGTTCGTGATGCAATAAGTGATGAGCTCATTTCTGGTATTGCTAGAGGCGTTGAAGCAATTTTAATGGCTGTAGCTCTTGCAGCTGGTATCGGGATTTCCTTTAGTGCATCTTACTGGCTAGGAGGTATTTTATGATTGTTAGCATTATTAGTGCCTTTATTTCTACCATTGGATTCTCCATTGTTTTTCATGCCCAGAAGAAACACCTACTTATTTGTGGTGCTGTAGGTGCTATGGGTTGGACAGTTTATTTAATCATTAATCAAGATAACCAATCGTCTGTACTAGCTTCTTTCATAGCTGCTTTAGTGGTTACCTCACTTTCTTATTTTCTGGCCAAAAAGCGTAAGACACCTATTACTGTCTTTTTAATTGCAGGTATCATTCCCCTTGTTCCTGGACTTGGACTATATCGTATGATGTCTGCTTTACTAGACGAAAATTATGCCCTTGCTATTGACTATGCTTCTCTAACTTTTGAAATCGCAGGTGTTATTGCAGGTGCTATTGTCATCATTTCACTTTTGCCTCTATTATGGCGAAAACCTAGAAAAAAATAAATCCCCACATACTAAAAAGTTGCAAAGTCTTAAAGACCTTGCAACTTTTTATTGCATTAATTAGATGCCGCACCTCTACTACATGCACATGTTGCACAACTACATTTTGTACAACTATCGCACGAACAATTTTTGTCATGTCTATCACAGGGGTCACAAATGGTTGTAGCATTCTGTCCAACCTCTAGAGGTCTAATACTAGGTTCAAGTAAGTCACCACATACGAAATCTAAGCAGTCATTATTTTCTCCTTCAGATGGTGTTAATTTAGGTGGAATGGTTAAACCTTCATGTCTAAACTTGTATTGTACAAAATAGATGGATTTAATATAGATAGTTAAACCAATAGCAAAACAATCTCCATCACGTGCAACAACTTTAGCAAGTGCCTGAGCAGAAACCCCTTGTTGAATGGTATTATTTACTGGGAATTCAAATAAGCCACCTACACCATCCTGACACTCTCCAAAGCCGTGTTGACTGTTAATAAATCCCATGTAATTAATAGTGGGTACCAGTTTATTACATCCCATTGGATTTTCTGGTGCAAAAGATACACCATAAGGTGTGTATAAATCAAATGAAATACAAGATGGGTTCGTACATGGGTCAAAAGCAGGACATCTTTCATCACCTAAATATCTCACAGTCATCATGCCTTGTTTGGTCACTTTACAAAAGCGATCAATAACAGATACAGCAAAAGTTACATCGATGTCTTTTAATGTGATGCGACTTAAATTAGGTCTATTTCTAGCAGGTTGAATGTCTGAAAATCTACTGTTACATGGATCTACAAAATTAAAGTCAATATCTACTACTTGAAGTTGAAGTTTATCTGCATTTACTAGGTCGCGTTTACTTAGTCCACTAAATAAAATATCAGAGGCTTTTCTTGAATCACATTGGCAAACATCCTCAAGTTCATCCACACATACTGTACGGCAAAGATTAATTCCACATTCGTCAAAAACAACGGGTGCCATTAATGTAAGCAGACGAGGCTCACCAATAGGAGGACATATTGCAGCGGCTTCAATAGGTGACATTTTATTTTCAGCAGGGTGACAGACGTCACAAATACCTGCATTAGGTTTTTCAAAAAACTTCATGTCGTTGTTACAACAACTTTTTTTCATAATTTAAAACCTCCTGTATGATTTCTAAAAACGGAAATCATAATTTGTCGTTTCCAATACTATAATATGGAATTTCAAGTTTTTTGGTGACATATATGTATAAATTTATTTTTTACTCAATATATTTATACTAACGTATTTTTTTAACATTGATGTTTGTTCTATTCACCAACTTTTCTTGAAGGAGGTTCTTATAAAATGCCTTATGCTTTTTATTATAATCATACTTTTAGTTTAATTGATTCTACGCCTAAGAATGGCCTCTTTTGTCAATTTTTCTCTTCTTCTCATTCACCTAAACCGATTCAACTCCAATTTCAAAACACCAAAGATTACAGCGCCCATATGGATGAAAATGGGAAACTTTATGTAGCAGCTATGCCAAATGCTTCTCATCTCAATTACTATATCCTAGAAAATAATCGTTTCTCTAAGTCAAGCTTAATCTCTAATACAAGTTCTAATTACAGTCTATCTAGTCCTATCATTTATACACTTAATCATACACCCTACATAGTCTATCTCTCTCATCAAATACACTCAAACATCTATAACTTTGTTAGTGAAAATCTTTCTCATTCCAACCTAACGACCTTACTAACGACCCATCAAGCACCTGAATCTATTAAATATTTTACAACGCCATCTGGCGTCTATATCTTCTATATTTCCTTTGAGGAAAGCTACTGCCTAAATGCCCTCTATATTACACCTCAATCCTCTAAGGTATTAACTTTTATCACTTCTAATGAGCCTATTTCTGATTACAGCATTTGCATAGATGAAAATATCATTCACATAACCTATGTCACAGAACTTCATGGTAAATATCAGCTTTTTTATTATAATACAAACCATCATACAGTTGTTCCTTTAGCCACAACACAGTACCCTTCTCATCCAGTTGTCTTTTGTTACTATCACGCCTTATGGATTAATGCCATCATTGAGCATAAACTACATATGTATATTTCTGTGGATCAAGGCATCACCTTTAGTCTCCCTGTTCCTTGTTCCTTACAAAATAATATTCACCTTTGCCACTTTCAGTCACCTACCACTCACTCTTTAGTTGCTCAAGAGCTCTATGCTTCTATTAGCTCCACTTTTAAACTTTGTACAATCGCTATGATTGATATAGATGGCCTTCATTCAGAAATAGGTATTGCTCCTGAATTAGAACTCCTTCTAGAAGGATTTCTTTTTGCATCGAGACAACCAGCTCCCTCTCAAGTCTCACCGGCTCCGTCCCCATCCACTCCCCCTGTCTCATCACCTACTAAACCTCGATATACTGCTCCGCCCTCTTCCTATCATTCAGTAGAAAATGCTAAAAATGCTTTTATGGAACAAGATTTAAGCTGGGATTTACCCCCTAGGATTTAAAGAAACCCCTCCTATCCATAAAAACCACCTAAAAACCCATTACTATTCTTTAGTATGATCACTTAGGTGGTTTGTTTTATGACTACTTTACTTCATGTTTTTTATTATATATTGCTATAAATCAGTATAAAAACACAAAAATTTTAATTATCTTGTTTGCATATATTTTTAAACTTTATTATAATATACATTATATTATATCATTTTATATCGGAGGGATAAGCTATGTCCGCTACAGATGCTACACTTACATTGGATACGATACTTGCTGCCAGAGAACGTATTGCTTCTACTTGTATTCATACATCCTTAATCCATAGTCATGAATTAAGCAAGGAGTTTAACAATACGGTTTATCTTAAGCCAGAAAATTTACAAATAACAGGAGCCTTCAAAATACGTGGTGCCTTGAATAAAATTAAAACACTTTCTGATGAAGAGAAAAAAAGAGGTCTAATTGCTTCTTCTGCTGGAAACCATGCTCAAGGAGTAGCCTATTCTGGTCACACTCTAGGCATTGATGTTACTATCGTTATGCCCAAAACAACCCCACTGATTAAAATTCAAGCTACCAAAAATTGGGGTGCCAATATTGTACTTGCTGGTGATGTTTATGATGAAGCTTATGAAGAAGCAAGACGCCTCGCCAAAAATCATAGCTATACTTTCATTCATCCTTTTAATGATTATGATATTATGGCAGGTCAAGGAACCATTGCTCTTGAAATTTTAGAAGATTTACCAGATGCTGATGTTATTTTCGTACCAATCGGTGGCGGCGGACTCATTAGCGGTATTGCTACTGCTGCAAAAGCGATTAATCCTCATATCAAAATCATTGGAGTTGAATCAACTGGTGCTATGGGCATGAAAGAATCTATTATTGCTGGACATCCTATTTCTCTTCAGCAAGCTGACAGTATTGCAGATGGTGCTAATGTGAAAACAGTTGGTAACTTAACCTATGAGCTAGTTAAAAAATACGTAGATGAAATTATAACCGTTAATGATGAAGACTTAATTGAAACCATCTTCCTATTAATAGAACAACATAAAATCGTAGCGGAAGCAACTGGTGTACTTTCTATTGCTGCACTTAAGAAAATCAACTTTACAGGTAAAAAAATTGTTTCTGTTATCAGTGGTGGAAACATTGATATTCTGACTATGTCCTCTCTACTAAGCCGTGGACTCTACTCTCATGGCAGACTATTTTGCTTCTCTGTTAAGCTGAAAGATACACCTGGACAACTTATTAAAATTGTGGATATTTTAGCCCATGTTGGTGCTAACATTGTCAAGCTAGACCATAATCAATTTAAAGCACTTGACCGCTTACGCCATGTAGCCATTGAAGTTACTGTAGAAACTAATGGCCATGAACATATTCAAGATGTAAAAAAAGCCTTTCAATCACAAGGGTATGATATAGAAATTATTTATTAACGCATAAAAAAATCAGTCATAGAGGCCTACTCTCTATAACTGATTTTTTAGCACTATCTTTAATATAGACACTTTTTATTAGTCTCTAATGACTTCAACTTTATAACCATCTGGATCTGTCACGAAGTAATAACGAGGTGCTTCTCCTGGTAAGCCTTTAAGTGGTGTTACCTCAAATCCCATTTCTGCATGTTTAGCATGACTTCCTTCTAAATCCTTAGCGCCTACTGCAATGTGGCTAAAGCCATTTCCTAGTTCATATGGTTTTTCTGGATTGTAGTTATAGGTTAATTCTAATTCATAACCACCTTCTACATCTGATAAATAAACTAATGTAAATTTGTGCTCTGGAAAGTCTTTTCTTCTTGTTTCTATTAATCCTAAAGCATCTTTATAAAAAGCAAGTGATTTTTCTAAATCCATTACACGAATACAAGTATGAAGCATTCTCATCTCTCTTCCTCCTAAACTTTCATTTTTTATATGTTATCATAAAGTCTACCGACTCATCAACCTCAATTAATTTTAAGATTTATTCTATTCTCTATTAACCTTGTTATCTTAAAAATCAATTTCTAGCATAATGGGACAATGATCTGAACCTAGCACATCCTTATGAATTTCACTAGCTCTTAACTGCTTCTTTAAACACTCTGAAACAAGGAAATAATCAATTCTCCAACCCGCATTTTTTTCTCTCGCTTTAAATCGATAAGACCACCAACTGTAAGCTCCTTCTAAATCAGGATAAAAATATCTAAAGGTATCTACAAATCCTGCTTCTATTAACTTACCAAATTTTCCTCTTTCTTCATCACTAAAGCCAGCATTTCCTCTATTGGTTTTAGGATTTTTAAGGTCAATTTCTTGATAAGCTACATTAAGGTCTCCACAAATGATAACAGGCTTAGATTGTTCCAATCCTTTCAAATACGATTTAAAAACGTCTTCCCATGCCATACGATAATCTATTCTTGCAAGCTCGCTTTGCGAATTAGGCGTATAAACTGTCACCATATAAAATGCGTCAAACTCTAAGGTAATGACACGACCTTCCATATCGTGTTCTGGAAATCCCATACCATAAGTCACCTGAATCGGTTCCTTTTTACTAAAAATTGCTGTTCCTGAATAGCCTTTCTTCTTGGCATAATTCCAGTATTGATAATAACCAGGTAAATCTAATTCGACTTGTCCTTCTTGGCACTTTGTTTCTTGCAGGCAAAAAATATCTGCATCTATTTCATTAAAATAATCCATAAAGCCTTTTTGCAAACAAGCTCTAATGCCATTCACATTCCATGATATACATTTCATAAATAAACTCCTATCTACTTCTCATCTTATCCTACTTAAAATAGTATCCTACATCTGTACAATATAATTAGATGCAAAACATTGTATCATTTGGTAACTCACTGCTAAATTTAAATTTTGCCCCTCATCCATTCCTGCTGTACTAATGCCAATTACCCTTCCATACATATCTAATAGTGCCCCTCCAGAGCTTCCTTGCGAAATAGGTGCAGTAAACTGAATCATATCCACCTCATTCATTTGTCTAAAAGCCGAGATAATACCATCAGATACAGAATTAAATAATCCCAAAGGACTTCCTATAGCCACCACTTTTTGTCCCCTAACAAGAGCGTTTCCTAAATAGATTGGTAATGGCCTACATAACTTTTCTACTTTAATGATTGCTAGATCAAAATCTGGGTGATACTTAATGATACGATTGGTTTCATAGCATGCCTCTTCATTTTCAAATCGTACAATGAATCCAGCCCCTCCTTCTACCACATGAAAATTAGTTAGAATATAGCCCTCCTTATGAATCACTACGCCTGACCCACTTTTATAAGGCTTCCCTTTCTCATCTAAAATGGTAATCATTACAATAGACGTAGAAAGATTAGCAAGTTCTTCATAAGTTAATACGCTATGTTGATTGACCGCCAAATGGACTGGTTCACTAACCTTCGCTTCAAAATGCTTATTAAATTTAGGCACATCTAATGCTTCATAAACGCCATAATCTAAAAGCTTCGAAAAGGAGTGACACTCTGGATAGTCTTTTGCGATATCTTGTTTGGGATTCATATATAAAATATCACATCCCATTAAACTTAGAAAATAAAGAAGCAACAGCTCCTGTCTCTTAATATCACCTATGTAAACTACTTTAGGTAATGTCATGGACTCCCCTTGATAAAGCTTAGGCAAATAGTACCCCATCCATCCTAGTAGCTTGACACTAAAATTTTTAATCATAGACTCACTAGGCGAAGTGACACCTTTTTTATAAGTTTCTACTACTTTATTGAAAGCATATTTTTGAGTAAGCTCCAACATATCATTTTCTAAACGAGTTGGAAATTCAAGCTCATATAAGGCCTTTGCCCCAGCTGTTTTATTTTGTAACCACTTTTCATAGATTGCTATGTATCTTTCACTTTCCTTAGGAGATATTTGATACTGAAGACTATCTAGCCGTAAATAAGACTTTTTTTGCCCAAGTTTATCATCTAGCCCATGAATTTGCTCTAAATAGGCTTCTCTTGATTGTTCTATCCCAATGATACGTGTAAAATAAATATTTCTTTTATAGCTCTTTAAATCTCTATCTTTCAGCTGATGATCTATAAAATCCTCAATTGTACCAATACTTTCTTCTAATTGGACTTGCAGTGCCCTAATCGTAAAAATCATAACTCCCTTCTCCTCTTATGAATACATCATTTTCTTGTTTAGTCTATTATACCATTTTATATAATAATTATTAATTTTATTTTTAAAACCTTAGATTAATGCTATAATAAAACTAATTTCAACTAAAGGAGTGTATACCATTGGGATAACGAAGACTACCAATTTACTAGACGAAATTTTTATACCTTCTTCATCACGTAGTAATCCCTACCTTTATCAGCTAATTGGTCTATCTAGTGAATCATCCTATAATGATACACTAGCTTTATTTCATCATAAATTATCTGAACCTGGAAAAGGTATCATCTTTGGTGATTCCATTCCAAAGCCTAGAGATAGGGCACTCATTGATACCATTTTACAAGAACTGCTTAAAATGCGTATTGGTAACTATGTGAATGAAGATATTAATTTAACGACTTCAGAGACTTTAAATATTAAGCTTAGACAGGCTCTTGATGAGGTTATTGCACTGGCTATTTCCAAAGAGCGCTTTTCTAATGAAACCATCCGTAATAACTTTATCGCTAAATTAATGATTTGGTGTAACTTATATACAGATGAACTAAACTTTGAGCACGAAGATATTCCAAAATGCTTGTTTTATGGCCCCATTAAACGACATGAGGTTTACTTTTTAATGATTTTAGGACACATTGGCATGGATGTGATTTATTTTAATCCAACTCATGATGGGACTTTTGATGCAATTGATGAAAATGGAAGTTTCCAAAAAACTGTACTTGGCTCTACCTCTCCAGTTCTAACCCCTTATGAAGAAAGAGTTAGCAAAGGTGTTGTAGTGGAAAAAGTAACAACTTATGCCAAAAAAGCCACTCATGAACTTGAGCAAACGCTCTATAATGAAACAGGTATTTATAAGCCCTGGCAATTTTCTGATGGCACAACACATCCTATTATTATGGATTCTGTCATAGAAGATACCTTAACCTATTGGAATGAACCTACTAAACTTAGACCCGGTTTTAAAACCTTGGGTAAAACTGTTTATACCCCTGCTTTCTTTATGAAAGTGAATGGTGTTTATCAAAATATTAATGAATACTATGAGCTTATAGAAAAACTAAAAGCTGCCAAAAATTATATACTTTATGAAACGCCGCACTTTACGTATATGAACTTTGGTCAGCTTAATCAGAAAGACCTGTATTCTCTTGCTTTTTGTTTAAATCCTAATCAAACCATTAAACGGGAAGCTATTAAACAACATATTCTTTATCAAAAAATGTTAACCATGAGAGCGGATTTTCAGGAATTTATTCTAAGCAAGTTAGAAGAAACTTTCTCAAATAGTAATCTTTCTTTTTTTAACTTTTCTATTACAGATAAAGAAAGAGTAAGGCTAATGGCAGCTCTTTTCACTGCTGAGGACCAGCTACTTAATCTTATTGAAAGTTATGATTTTACAGCAGATGTTCCAAAAGTTATCTTTTATATCAATTCGAGAGATACCTTTAATCAAGATGATGCGATGATGCTTGGATTACTACATGCCATAGGTATTGACGTTTTACTACTTGTACCTAATGGCGCCAATAATATAGAGCTTGTTATTTCTGATAAATTTATTAATCAAATCAAGCTTGATGAATTTGTATATGATTTACCTCTTAAGGCACCTGCCAAAAAGGGATCTTTTTTCAGTAAACTATTTAGATAAAAAGGAGCATTTAAATATGGCAATTACTTTAAACCCAACTCCAAGTTCTGTTCCAGAACCTATTCCATCTGTCAACTTAGAAGCATCTATTCTAGGTGGTGTTAATCTCGAAAAGGCTAATGAGACAGCTCATCTAGCTCCTGTTCAAGAGGCACAGGTAGAAGCCTTTACACAAAACTATAAACAAAAACTTCGCCAACTTCCTGAAGTAGAAGCTTTAACAAGTGAAATTCATGTAGATGATTTAAATACTATTTTGGTTTTTGGTCAAAAAGCTTCTGAAGGTATTTCCAAAGTCTCTGACAATCTCCTTTCTACTATGAAAACTGTCAATGCAGAAGAAGCTGGGGAAATGATTCAGCATCTTACTAAAGTCATGGACAAATTTGATATTAAAGAACTTGAAGATATTAAAGAGCCTTCTGGCCTCCAAAAATTATTTAATCGTGCTAAAAATTCTATCAATTCCCTTTTCCAAAAATATGAAAATATGGGAACTGAGGTAGATAAAATTTATGTGATTTTAAAGAAATATGAAATGCAAATTGAAAATGCTAATAAAAACCTAAAGCAAATGTATGATTCTAATATTGCCTACTATCAAGATTTGGAAAAATACATTGTTGCAGGTGAAATGGGTCTTGAGGAATTAGATACCAAACTGATTCCTCAATTTGAGCAAGAAGCACTTCAGTCAGGAGACCATCTTGCTATGAGTAATGTAGATGCCCTAAAGCGTACAAGAGATATGTTAGAACAACGTGTTTATGACCTTCGCATTGCTGAAAATATTGCACTTCAAACGATTCCAATGATTCAAGGCATTCAATATAGTAACTTTAATCTAACACGTAAAATTAACTCTGCTTTTATTATTACCCTTCCTATCTTTAAACAATGTCTTGCTCAAGCTGTTATGCTAAAGCGTCAAGAACTTCAAGCTAAGAGCTTAAAAGCATTAGATGATAAAACAAATGAACTTCTTCTTCGTAATGCACAAAATATGGTA
This sequence comes from Cellulosilyticum sp., assembly GCA_029851645.1. Lineage (GTDB taxonomy): Bacteria > Bacillota > Clostridia > Lachnospirales > Cellulosilyticaceae > Cellulosilyticum. Next base: position 19,334 of record JARKVN010000137.1, read on the forward strand.
ACTCAAACGACAAGTATTGCACG
>JARKVN010000140.1 GCA_029851645.1 Cellulosilyticum sp.
AAAAAAAGCACTTCAAGCTTTAAAAACAGCTAGAGGGCAGATTGATGGTATTATTAATATGATTGAAGAAGAAAGATATTGCATAGATATTTCTAATCAAATCTTAGCAGCACAGTCATTGGTAAAGAAAGCTAATATGCTTATTTTGAAACAACATCTGGAGCACTGCGTAAAGGAAGCCTGTAAAAATAACGATGCAGATAACAAGATAGAGGAGATTATTAAGATATTAGAGAAGGTGACCAAATAATGGTAAGTAAAGCATTTAAAATTGATGGAATGACTTGTTCGGCCTGCGCAAATAGAGTAGAGCGTGTCATCAAAAAGTTAGAAGGTGTAGAGGAAGCGGGGGTGAATTTTGCTACAGAAACACTGAATATGAAGTATGATGAAAAGAAATTAAGTGCCGATGATATTGAAGCAGCCATTCAAAAAGTGGGTTATAAGGTACACAAAAATGAGGTAAGCTACAGTTTTAAAGTGGAAGGCATGAGTTGTTCAGCTTGTGCCAGCCGAGTAGAGCGTATAGTTGGAAAATTAGAAGGTGTGGAAGAGGCTACAGTTAACTTTGCTAGTGAGAAATTAACAATCTCAGCAAATGCAGATGTCGTGCAGGTAACTAAGGTTAAAGCCGTTGTAGAAGAAGCAGGTTTTAAACTCATTACTGAGGGAGAAGAGGTACCTAAGAAGAAATATACAAGCGACCAACTGTTATTTAGAAGACTCATTGCTTCTTTAGCCTTAACGATTCCACTTCTTATTATTACTATGGGACATATGGTAGGAATGCCACTTCCTCATATCATTGAGCCAATGGCAAATCCTTTAAACTTTGCCCTGGTGCAGTTAGTCCTTACCATTCCAGTTATGATAGTGGGTTATAAATTTTATACAGTGGGTTATAAAAACTTATTTAAATTAACTCCTAATATGGATTCTCTGATTGCAGTAGGAACAACGGCTGCCTTTCTTTACAGTTTATATGGGACTTATAGGATTGCGACAGGTGGGGAGCTAGGTCATGAGTATGTGATGCATCTTTACTATGAATCAGCAGCCACGATTTTAGCACTTATTACTTTAGGTAAATATTTGGAAGCTCGTTCTAAAGGAAGAACTTCGGAAGCGATTAAAAAGTTAATGGGCTTAGCACCAAAGACTGCTACTGTTATACGAGAGGGTAAAGAGGTTACGATACCCCTTGAAGAAGTAATAGTAGGTGATTTAGTCCTCGTTAAGCCAGGAGAAAAATTACCTGTTGATGGTGAAGTAATAGAGGGAACAACGGCAATAGATGAAGCCATGCTAACAGGAGAAAGTATCCCTGTAGAGAAAGCAGTAGGAAGCAAGGTGATTGGTGCAAGTATTAATAAAACAGGATTTATTAAATATCGGGCAACGAAGGTTGGAAAAGATACAGCTCTTGCACAAATTATTAAGCTAGTAGAAGATGCTCAAGGTTCTAAAGCACCTATTGCAAAGCTTGCAGATGTCATTTCTTCTTATTTTGTGCCAACGGTTATTGGTCTAGCTCTTTTAGCATCAGTTAGTTGGCTTATTGCAGGAGAAACACCTGTTTTTGCTTTAACGATTTTTATTGCAGTACTTGTTATTGCTTGTCCTTGTGCCTTAGGTCTTGCTACGCCAACAGCGATTATGGTGGGAACTGGAAAAGGCGCAGAGCATGGCGTTTTAATTAAAGGTGGAGAGGCTTTAGAGACAACTTATAAAATTGATACGATTGTTTTTGATAAAACAGGAACTTTGACCGAAGGAAAGCCAAAGGTAACGGACATTATTACAGAAGCAGGCAGAGAAGACGAACTTCTTGTTTTAGCAGCAAGTGCGGAAAAAGGCTCAGAACACCCACTTGGAGAAGCTATTGTAAAAGGAGCAGAAGAAAAAGGACTTGCGCTTAAAGAGATTCAAAATTTTAAGGCGATTCCAGGACATGGAATTGAAGTAACTATTGAAAATCAGCAAGTTTTATTAGGTAATAAAAAGCTAATGGTTGAGCAGAATGTAGATATTACAGCATTAGGACATAAATCAGATGAGTTAGCCAAGGAAGGTAAAACACCTATGTATATTGCAATAGAAGGGCAACTAGTAGGGATTATTGCTGTAGCAGATACAGTAAAGCCAAGTAGTAAAGAGGCAATTTCTATACTGCATGAAATGGGCATTAAAGTAGCCATGATTACAGGAGATAATAAGAAGACGGCAGCAGCAATTGCACGTCAAGTAGGGATAGATATCGTTCTTGCAGAGGTTTTACCAGAAGATAAAGCAAATGAGGTAGCAAAGCTTCAAGGAGAAGGTAAAAAAGTAGCCATGGTAGGTGATGGCATTAATGATGCACCAGCTCTAGCTAAAGCTGATGTAGGAATTGCTATTGGTTCAGGTACAGATGTGGCTATTGAATCAGCAGACATTGTTCTTATGAGAAGTGATTTAAAAGATGTACCAACGGCTATTAAGCTCAGTAAAGCAACGATTAGGAATATCAAGCAAAATTTATTTTGGGCATTTGGCTATAACATACTAGGTATTCCGGTTGCTATGGGAATTCTTCATGTATTTGGAGGACCACTTCTTAATCCAATGATTGCAGCAGCAGCAATGAGTTTAAGCTCAGTATCTGTTTTACTCAATGCATTAAGACTTAGAAATTTTAAAGGTTAATCAGAGCTTTAAAATCTTGACTGTTCAGTAAGGAATATTGAAATAAGAGTAGAATGATTGTATGATAATAGAAGAATATGGAGCGTAAAACATATGTCAGTTCTGTGTGAAGCTGAGATATTTGAAGGGGGTGTAAGGTACTTATGTTGTTACAGCAACTAAAAGAAGGAGTGAACTTTACAAAGAATGAAAAGAATGTTGCCCACTATATATTAGGGCATATGGATAAAGTTCCGAATATGTCAGCAGGTGAACTGGCAAAAGCTTCTTTTACAAGTAAGGCAACAGTAGTACGTCTGAGTCAGAAATTAGGACTAACGGGTTATCAAGAGCTAAAGCTTAAACTAGTTGCAGAAATAAATCAGAGCAATAGAATTAGTCAAATACTTGAAAATGAACCAATTACCAATAAAAGTTCATACTCAGATATTATTAATACATTACCTATTTTATATGATAAGGCAATTACTAACACACGACTTTCACTCAATAAAAGCAGTATGAACAAGATTAATAATTTCTTACAAACAGCAGAGTGTATTGAGATTTATGGTACAGGTATCTGTTATATACTCGCTCAGTCAGCGGCGTTTAAGTTTGCGACATTAGGGATGGAATGTTCTGCTTATGAAAGTATTAATAGTCACTATCTTGCGGCACGGAAAAACAAGAAGACGATTGCTTTTTTAATTAGCTTTACAGGAGCGAATCGAACCATTAATCGGATGGCAAGATATTTACGTGAATCTACAAATAATTATGTTGTAGGAATTATGGGACCACATAGCGAGGATATTCGGAAGTGGTGCCATGAGATTGTAGAAACATCTAACAGAGATTCACTGTTAAGTTTAGACGTTATTACATCATTTACTGCAACGACCTATGTGTTAGATATTTTCTTTGCCTTACTTCTTTCCAGGCGGTATGAGGAGCATGTGAAATCTTCATTAGAGATGCTTACACATACCCCCCTACTCCAAAATAGAACGTATTGGAACTTAGATGAGGATTTGGAGAAATAAGGAAATTAGGCGATATATGGATTAGTGATTTTGAACCATTGTTACAAAGATAATGGTTCTTTTTTTGTCTATTTTGAAACGATAGACCTATTGTACTCCTATCCATTGTCACAATAAATTGTACATGTTAGACTAATGTCATTCAAATATAGACATTAGGAGGAAGTAAGACATGGGAAAATATCATGATCTGGCAAAAGACATTGTAAAAAATGTTGGTGGCAAAGAAAATGTAGCAGGCTTAGTTCATTGTATTACAAGGCTACGTTTTACATTAAAAGATGAAAGTCGAGCAAATGATGAAATATTGAAGGCAATGGACGGTATTGTCACAGTAATGAAAAGTGGTGGTCAATATCAAGTAGTTATTGGTAATCATGTACCAGAAGTGTATGCAGATGTGTGTCAGTTAATTGACCTTGAGAATGTAGATACTGATTCTGGGGAAGAGAAAAAGGGGAAGTGGCTTGACAGAGTTATTGACGTCGTATCGGGTATCTTTCAACCGATTCTTGGAATTATGGCTGCTTGCGGTATGCTCAAAGGGTTTAATACATTATTTGTTGCACTAGGGTTGTATAGTGATACAAGTGGTGGATACCTACTCATTAATGCAGCAGGGGATGCACTTTTTACATTTCTTCCATTATTCTTAGGTTACACAGCGGCTAAGAAATTTGGATTAAAGCCAATGCTTGGTTTGGCAATGGGTGCAGCTATGTGCTATTCGGCAATACAATCAAGCGTTTTATCGGCAGGATTAGAACCATTGTACATATTATTAGATGGAACAATGTTTGCTTCACCAGTATATATTGATTTTTTTGGAATACCTGTTATTTCAGTTGATTATACAGGAACAGTAATTCCAGTTATTTTGGCAGTTTGGTTTGCGTCAAAATGTGAAAAGTTTTTCAATAAGTTTGTACCAGACTTGGTGAAGTTTTTCTTTGTACCAATGTTAACGTTATTAGTTGCATTTCCAGTTGCAATTATATTCCTTGGACCAATTGCGACATTTGGTTCTACACTGATTTCTCAATTTACACTTGCAATTAGAAACTTCAGTCCTCTATTAGCAGGAGCACTTGTAGGTTTAACTTGGCAGATACTTGTTATCTTCGGTATGCATTGGGGCTTTATTCCAGTTTACATCAATAATGTTATGACACTTGGATATGATAATGTTATGATGCCATTCTTTGCTTGTACATTCGCAACCTCAGCGGTTGTATTAGCTATCTTTTTCAAAACTAAGAACAAGAAATTAAAAGAAATGGCAATTCCAAACTTTATTTCTGGTATTTTTGGTGTCACAGAACCAGCCATTTACGGTATTTTATTACCACTAAAGAAACCATTTATTATTAGTTGTATCACAGGTGGAATTGGTGGTGCATTCTATGGTTACTTTAATTTTAGAAAATTCATCATGGGTGGAATGGGTATTTTTGAATTGCCTAATATGATGAATCCAGATGGTTCAATGGGAAATATTATTGTTGCATTAGCTGGTATTGCAATTTCAATGGTAGTAGGATTTGTGCTTATAATGATTTTCTATAAAGATCCAGAGGAGAAGATAGAAGAACCAAAAAGTGCAAAAGAAACAAAAGAAGAAAATAGTAAAGACGAGCAAAAAAATATAGAAGTAAATACAAATAAGCAAGAAAAAGCAATCATTGTAAGCCCAATGAAAGGGAAAGTTGTGAAATTAAATGACGTAGCAGATGCAGCCTTTGCTTCTGGGATGTTAGGACAAGGGGTTGCGATTGCACCAGAAGAGGGCATTTTATATGCACCAATAGATGGTAAAGTTTCTGCTCTTTTTCCAACAGGGCATGCAATTGGGATAACAAGTGAAACAGGAGCAGAGATGCTGATTCACGTTGGTATGGATACCGTACAGCTTCAAGGGAAAGGATTTACACCATTAGTTGCAGTAGGTGACTCTATAAAACAAGGGCAGAAGCTACTAGAGTTTGATATGAATTTAATTCAGGAAGCAGGATATTCTTTAGTGACACCTATCCTTATTACAAATTCAGATACGTTTACTGATATTGTACCTACAGAGGATACAGAAGTACAAGTGGGTAGTGTATTGATTACTGTATCATAGAATGACGTAGGATTATATCTAATAATGAAAGGACAAAAAAGCATGAGAAAAGATTTTTTATGGGGTGGTGCAACAGCTGCCAATCAATGTGAGGGTGGATGGCAAGCAGATGGACGTGGTATGGCTATTGTAGATGTCATTCCACATGGTGAAAATCGTTTGCCAATTATGAAAGGTATTATGGATTATAAGACGTTGCCAACAGACTCCCATTATCCAGGTAGAGAAGCTATTGATATGTATAGCCATTATAAGGAAGATATTGCATTGTTTGCAGAAATGGGTTTTAAATGCTATCGTTTTTCCTTTTCTTGGTCACGTATTTTTCCTACAGGAGAGGAAACTACACCCAATGAAGCTGGTTTGAAATTTTATGAGAATTTCATTGATGAGCTATTAAAATATAATATTGAGCCCATTGTGACCATTTGCCATTTTGACATTCCGATTGCTTTGGTTGAGAAGTATGGTTCATGGAAAAATAGAAAAGTAATAGATTGCTTTTTAAATTATTGCAATGCAATTTTTCACCGTTTCAAAGATAAAGTAAAGTATTGGATTACGTTTAATGAAATTAATATGCTGATGCACTTACCTTTTATGGGAGCAGGTATTCGCTTTGATGAAGGAGAGAATGTGATGCAAGTTAAATATCAGGCAGCACATAATGAGTTAGTGGCATCTGCCATGGCAACCAAAATGGCGCATGAAATCAATCCTGATTTTCAGATTGGCTGTATGTTAGCAGCAGGAAGTGTTTATCCTTATAGTTGCAGACCAGAAGATGTTTGGGAAGGATTGCAAAAAGACAGAGAAAATTATTTCTTCATTGACGTACAAGCAAGAGGACAGTACCCATCTTATGCCAAGAAATTTTTGAAGCGAGAAGGGATTCATCTTGAGATTGGGGAAGATGATGAAAAAATTCTAAAAGAACATACTGTAGATTTTATAGCATTATCTTATTACAATAGCCGTTGTGTTAGAACAGATGGTGAAGGAGAAGCTGCTAGTGGAAATGTTTTTGCATCAGCGAAGAATCCATATCTCACATGTAGTCAGTGGGGATGGCCGATAGATCCTCTTGGACTGCGTATCACTTTAAATCATTTATATGATCGTTATCAAAAGCCTTTGTTTATTGTAGAAAATGGCCTTGGTGCATTAGATACAGTGGATGAAAATGGGGCGATAGATGATGATTATCGTATTGATTATCTAAAAGCACATATTAAAGCCATGATGGATGCAGTTGACGAGGATGGTGTAGATTTAATGGGTTATACTCCATGGGGGTGCATTGATTTAGTGAGTGCAACGACAGGAGAGATGTCTAAACGATATGGCTTTATTTATGTAGATAAAGACAATATGGCAAATGGTACCTTAAATCGTAGCCGAAAAAAATCTTTTACTTGGTATAAAGAAGTGATTGCAAGTAATGGAGAGGTTTTAAAGTAGAAGAGAAAAATAAAACTAGCCTTTGCGAAGAGTCGTAAAGGCTAGTTTTATTGTGTTTACCATTGTGCTTATCTTTTGGAATATCTTAATATAATAATACCCTCATCAGAAATAAGCTCTTGTAAATCAATTTTTGGATGCTCTCCTAAGAATAGAGGTCTTTCCTTTAATTGTATTTAAACGAGAATCACCATCCTTTAATCCAGTCAAATCCACCTTGTTCGTCAGCAATATAGCCATCTAAGCTCATTGCTAAATTCAGTATGATTTTTCTCTTTTTCATTAATAATAATCCTCCAAGCCTACAAATTTTATGTAATAGATGTGCTATTAGTGTAATAGATAATCAATCACTTGAACATTTTTAATTTTTAAATGACAAAATAGTGTGTAAGATTTAGAAATTAAATTTATGAATATTTTTATGAAAAAACACTAGACGTATGCCAAAGTTTCTGTTAATATAATTGAGTAGCAGATGAGCGGGCGTGGCGGAATTGGCAGACGCACTAGACTTAGGATCTAGCGCCGCAAGGCGTAAGGGTTCGACTCCCTTCGCCCGCATCATGATAAAAGGTTGCAAACTTTGTTTGTAACCTTTTTGTTTTATGTGTTGCAAATAGATTAAAAAGAGAATAATTATTATCTAAATTAAGAAGACTCCTACTCAAAATCCTTTAAGTAGGGGTTCTTTTATGTACCTAGAAATAGTAAAGGGAAGAGGGGATAAAAACAGTAAATACTAGGAATAGAAACAATTTACAGCTTGTGATTTTAGGCAAATTGTAGTATCATTCAATATAGCATAGTATGTAAGGGAATGAAAGGATTTCACTTATAAATTTTATATAGATTGTAGAGGTAATGATCATAGAAAGCATATTATTTAATCAACTAGATGTATCAGAAGAAATTATTAAAGCAGCTCATGATATGGGATTTGAAGAGACGACTCCTATTCAGGCAAAAGCAATCCCAATAATCTTAACAGGAAAAGATGTTATTGCTCAAGCACCAACAGGAACCGGAAAAACTTGTGCATTTGGTATTCCTGCGGTAGAGGGGATTGATACAAGAAAAAACAATGTACAAGTTCTTATTCTTTGTCCAACACGTGAGCTTGTTATTCAAGTAGCAGAAGAACTTGTTACACTTGCTAAGTATAAGAAAGATGTTCGTATTTTACCTATTTATGGTGGACAACAAATTGATAGACAAATGAGAGCTCTTAGAAAGAAACCACAAATCATTGTAGGTACACCAGGTAGAATTATGGATCACCTAAGAAGAGAGACTCTTAAATTAGAAGATCTTAATAAAATTATCCTTGATGAAGCAGATGAAATGCTTAATATGGGATTTAGAGAAGATATTGATATCATTTTAGAAAACGTACCAGAAGTACGCCAATTCATATTATTTTCAGCAACTTTAGCACCAGCCATTTTAGAAATTGCCAATAAATATCAAAATAATCCAGAAACAATTAATGTAGTACACAAGGCTTTAACAGTGCCAACTATTGAACAATACTATCTTGAAGTTAGGGAACATAATAAAGTAGAAGTTTTATCACGTTTAATTGATGCAAATAACTTCAAACTTTCAGTAGTATTTTGTAATACTAAGAAACGTGTAGATGATCTTTGTAAAGACCTTCAAGCAAGAGGTTATAGTGCAGAATCATTACATGGAGATATGAAACAACTTCAAAGAGATAATGTTATGTCTCGCTTTAGAAATGGTCTTATTGATATTTTAATTGCAACAGATGTTGCAGCACGTGGGATTGATGTGGATGATGTAGAAGCAGTGTTTAACTATGATGTGCCAAGTGATGAAGAGTACTATGTTCACAGAATCGGAAGAACTGGTCGTGCGAATCGCTTAGGGGTATCTTATACTTTAGCAGCTGGTAAAGAACTTGTTAAACTAAGAGATATTCAACGCTATACAAAATCAAAGATTAAATGTATTAAACCTCCTTCAATTGAAGATATTCAAGAAAATAAACTTTCTGGTATCTTAGATGAAGTAAAAGCAACACTTGCAGAAGGTAAATTAAATACTTACATGAGTCATGTAGAAAAAATCCTTGAAGAAGTAGGCGATGTAAATAGTGAAAACTTTGCGACTTCACTTGAAGTAGCAGCAGCCTTCCTGAAAATGGCTATGGATAAGCTAGTAATGGGAGCTTCAACAGAGGTTTCTGATGAGGAATTAATAAGAAGTAGTCACTTTGATTTAAATAAAATTGAAGGCAATACAGTTAGACTATTTATCAACCTTGGGCGTAAAGATAACATTCAAGTATCTGACCTTGTTAAATTCATTGCAAGAGCATCTGGTATTAGAGGAAAAGAAATTGGTCGCGTAGATATGCTTGATAAATTCTCATTCTTTGAGATTCCTAAGAAGTATTTAGATGATGTTATGACAAGTTTAATTGGAGAATCATTAAAAGGTAGACGTGTTAACATCGAAGTTGCTAACAAGAAAGAAAATGGCAGAACAAGTCAAACAGGACGTGATGCATCAAAACGTCAAGAAGGTAGACGTTCTAATGATAGATCACATAATAAAAAAAGAGATGGTAGAAAATAAACTGGATTCTTTGCAAGGACACAAATAAAAAAGAGATTAAGTAGGATTTATAAAGATGGCTTCTATATTATTTAGGAGTCATTTTTTTATCTTCCTAAGCTATCTGGTGATGGAGTTATTTCAATTTATGATAGGTTATCAATTAGGTGAATGAGATAAAAATTTCCTACTAGAAAATGTAGACACAATGAAGATATGGTGTAACAATATAATTAAAGAAAGAGGTGGTATCATATGTCATTTTTGTTAAGTCCAAAAGTAGATTTTGTATTCAAGAGAATATTTGGAAATGAAAAACATCCTAACATTTTAATATCATTCCTAAATGCAGTAATTAACCCTACTGATCGAATTAAATCGGTTCAAATCCTAAATACAGATATAGATAAAGAACACATAGATGACAAATATTCTAGATTAGATGTAAAGGCACTAACTGATAGAGGGGAACACATAAACATAGAAATACAGGTAAGAAATGAATACAATATGATTGAAAGAAGTTTGTACTACTGGAGCAAAATGTTTGAAAGTCAAATAATAAAACGAGATAACTACAGTAAATTAGCAAGAACAGTTTGTATAAACATACTTGATTTTGAATACCTAGATGGAGATAGCTTCCACAGCATATATAAATTAAAAGAAGTCACTACAAACAAAGAGCTGACTGATAAAATGGAGTTACACTTTATTGAATTGCCAAAACTAGAAGATAATAAAATATCAGATATGTTAGAAGCATGGTTACTTTTTATTAAAGAGCCTACAAGTGAAATGTTATATAATTCACCAAATACTGCAGAAGAAATTAAACAAGCAAAAGAAGAGTTAATCGTCTTAAGTGCAGACAGTAAAGATAGGTTAATATATGATAGAAGAAAAGAATCTATGTTAGAGAAAAATAGTTTACTTTATAGTGCTATACAGGCAGAGAAAGAAGGTATCAAAAAAGGGATGAAAGAAGGGATGAAAGAAGGGATGAAAGAAGGAGTGAAAAAAGGAGAGAGACAGGCAAAAATTGAATTAGCTAAAAATGCCATAAATAATGGTTTAGATAATAACTTAATCCAATCATTAACAGGATTATCCGTATCTGAAATAAAAGAACTTAGAAATAAAACAAGATAAAGCATTATTGCATAGAGTATCCCTCCTATGCAGGAAACTCGAATGAAAAATTTACCAATATAATTTAAATGAATAGTAGCTGAAATTAATAATAGACCTCGAAAATGTCTAAGATATAAGGCGCTTAACGAGGTCTTCTTAAGAGAACTCAATAAATGCTGCACTTAACTTGATAAACTATCAATCAATTTGAAAAATAGCTTTACTTTCTTTCCCAAATGGTAAAGGAAAAGGTTGTTCCATCTTCAAAAGAGCTTTTACTAGGAGTGGTATGAGTACACCTAAAATCATTTTGATAATCTGGAAAAGTTGTATCACCTATAATCAATTTAGGGATTAAAGTAAGATAAAGTTTAGTAGCAAAAGGAATAAAAGCTTTGTAGATTTCGCCTCCACCTATAATGAATATTTCAGGAAGTTCTTGACAGAGTTCAAGAGCTTCTTTTAATGTATGAATGACTTGGACTCCATCTGGGGTAAAATTGGGGTTTTGGGTTAAAACAATATTTTTTCGGTTAGGGAGAGGATGACCAATACTTTCAAAGGTTTTTCTTCCCATAATTATGGTATGACCTGTTGTAACTGTTTTAAAATAATGAAGGTCTTCAGGAAGATGCCAAGGCATCTGATTATTAAGACCAATCTGGTTATTTTGGCTTAGTGCTGCAATCATATAAATCATTTGTATAGAACCTTTCCTGGTTTATTTTTTTAGGGTAAATATGGTAAGATAGTAAGAGCATTAAAATCAAATAGACTTACTATAATTCAGTATTTAGTATAAGGCATTAAGAGTAAATAAAAAAGGCAAATGACTCAATAATGGTATCAATAACAATAGAAAGACGTGAGGAAGGATAATGGAAGCAAAATTAAATGTAGTAATTTTAAGTCATACACCAGAGTTCGAACAAAACATTGTAAGAGGAGCAAGGCTTTGCTATAGTTCAGCAAGTATTGAAGAATTAAGAGATAAGGTGACACCTGAGGATGCAGAAAGATTTCTTAAGATGATACTAGAAATTGGACACGGTTCTATTTTGGAACATAGCAGTATTACTTTTGGAATTGAAGGGGTAAGCCGTTCGCTAACACATCAATTAGTACGCCATAGAATTGGCTCTAGCTATTCTCAAAAATCACAACGTTATGTAAGTGAAGGTCAATTTGAATACATTATTCCTAAGCCTATTGCAAAATATGAAGCTTTGAAAGCAGATTATATTAAATCAATGGAAAGGTTACAAGAAGACTATAATCACTTTACATTAAGTTTAATAATAGAGCAGATCAAAGAGCAACTTGAAGTAGGCTATGCCAATGAGAAAGTGCAAGAGGCTTTATCTCGTGCTTTAGAGAAAGAAGAAGTTATTCAAATCTTAAAGGAAACAGATAAAAAGCTTTACTCAAAGCTTGAGAAAATAGCTATTGAAAATGCAAGATATGTCTTGCCAAATGCTTGTGAAACTAAGATTCAGGTAACTATGAATGTAAGAGCACTTTTTAACTTCTTTAAAGAGCGCCTTTGTGACAGGGCACAAGAAGAAATTAGAGATTTATCTTTTGAAATGTGGAAAGCATGTATGGAAATTTCACCAACTATCTTTAAGTATGCTGTACCAACTTGTGTTCATGGTAAATGTAAAGAAGGAAAAATGAGTTGTGGAAAAATGCTTTATTACAAACAAAAACATGGAGATATTATTAAACAATATGATAAATAAAAGAGAAGGCTATCAATTTTTGATAACTTTTTGCATATAATAGGAGTGGAAGTAATAGCATAGGGTTCTGGACTTTAGAAATAAAGTAAAAACTTGAATTAAAATGCAAATAATTTTATAAAAAACGTAAAAATCGTCGATATTATAATATTGGAGTTAATATAAATAATTACTAAATTATATAAATATCCTTGATTTAATTTGGAATTTATGCTAGACTAACCAAGTAAGTTAAAATATTGAAACAAAAACGAAGGTAGGCCTCTTGTAACAAAAATAGCAAGACCGAAAAGCGTTTTGCGTAACAGTGTTTTAGCAATAATTATTTTAAAGGAGGCCGCTTAACATGGTAGGTAAAGTTAAATGGTTCAATGCAGAAAAAGGTTTTGGATTTATTGAAAGAGAAGAAGGAGATGATATCTTCGTACACTTCACAGCAATCCAAGGTGAAGGATTCAAAACTTTAGAAGAAGGTCAAGAAGTTGAATTTGAAATCGTTGAAGGAAACAGAGGACCACAAGCTGCTAACGTTGTAAAACACTAGTAACTAATAAAGATATTAGGCGATGCTATAGGGCATCGCCTTTTTTGTATAAAAAATATTATTTTAAATTATATAAATAAATATATAAATATCTGAAAATAAAGTTGAAATATTATAACCTAAGTGTTACAATTTAGGTGTTAAGAAATTAACAAAAATAATAAATATGAAGGCAAATTTGGAGGGATATGAATGGCAAGATTTACATTACCTAGAGATATTTATTTTGGACCAGATGCGATTGGTGAACTTAAGAATTTAAAAGGTCACAAAAAAGCTATCGTTGTAACAGGTGGTAGCTCTATGAAAAAGGGTGGGTTTTTACAACGTGTTGAAGCTGTTTTAAAAGAAACAGGTCTTGAAGTGATGTTATTTGAAGGTGTAGAGCCTGACCCATCTATTGAAACTGTTTTCCGTGGTGCCAAAGCCATGCAAGAGTTTGAGCCAGATGTTATTGTCTCTATTGGTGGAGGGTCACCTATTGATGCTGCTAAAGCAATGTGGGTGTTTTATGAATATCCTAATCTTACTTTTGATGATATTAAAGAGCCATTTTCAATGCCACAACTTAGGAAGAAAGCTATTTTCGTTGCAATTCCATCAACAAGTGGTACCGCTACTGAAGTAACAGCATTCTCTGTTATTACTGATTACAGCACCCATATCAAATATCCACTTGCAGATTTTGAAATTACTCCAGATATTGCTATTTTAGATACAAGTATTCCACTAACAATGCCAAAGAAATTAACAGCTCATACAGGAATGGATGCTTTAACACATGCTATTGAAGCTTATGTAGCAACAGCACATTCACCATTTTCAGATCCATTAGCGCTTAAAGCTATTTCTGATATTTATGATAGTATTATTGATTCTTACAATGAGGATGTAGAAGCAAGAGGTACAATGCATATTGCACAATGCCTTGCTGGAATGGCTTTCTCTAATGCACTTTTGGGTATTGTACATAGTTTAGCACATAAAGTAGGGGCACAATACGATATTCCACATGGTTGCTGTAATGCGATTATGTTACCTTATGTCATTCAATATAATGCTAAGGTTTGTAGTGAACGTTTTGCTGACATTGCTAGAATGTTAGGCCTTCCAGGAGGTACAGACAAACAACTGACAGATTCATTAGTAGCCTCTATTAGAGTTTTAAATGAGAAATTAGGTATTCCAGCTAGTTATAAAGCTTATGGTATAAGTGAAGATAAGTTTAAAGAAACTGTAGATTTTATTGCAGAGCATGCAACACTTGACCCATGTACAAGTTCTAATCCAAGACCAACAGATGCAGAACTTATGAAAAAAGTATTAACCTGCACTTATTATGGTGAGGATGTTAATTTCTAGAACAAAGACAGAGTGTATAAGGCTGCGAGAAGAGTCGTGGCCTTTTTATATATTAGGAAATAAAAGTTTAAATACGAAGGGGGAATCTTATGTACAAGATTGTTAATAAAAAAGTGCTCAATGAAACGGTTATGCTTATGGATATTGATGCACCGTTTATTGCTAGAAAGGCAGAACCTGGTCAGTTCATTATTTTAAGAGTAGATGAAGAAGGCGAGCGTATTCCACTTACGGTTGCAGATTATGATAGAGAAAAAGGAACAGTGACAATTATTTTTCAAATTGTCGGGAAGACAACAAAAGCTTTAAGTGGCTTAGAAGAAGGAGATTATCTTTGTGACTTTGTGGGACCACTTGGCGTAGCTTCTCACGTAGAGGGCTTTAAGAAAGTAGCTGTTATTGGTGGGGGTGTAGGCTCAGCTATTGCATATCCTATAGCTAAGAAGCTTCACCAGTTAGGAACAGAAGTGGATGTTATAGTTGGATTTAGAAATAAAGACTTGGTAATTTTAGAAGATGAATTTAAGAAGGCAAGTAGTCGTTTATTAATGATGACAGATGATGGAAGCTATGGTGAGAAGGGGCTTGTTACAACAGCTCTTGAAAAACTTATCAAGGAAGGTAATGAATATGATGAGGTAATTGCCATTGGACCACTTGTGATGATGAAGTTTGTTTGTGAGCTTACCAAAAAATATAATATAAAGACCGTAGTAAGTATGAATCCTATTATGATTGATGGAACGGGTATGTGTGGAGGCTGTCGCCTTACTGTTGGTGGAGAAATTAAATTTGCTTGTGTAGATGGACCAGATTTTAATGGACATGAGGTAGATTTTGATGAGGCGATTTCTAGGGCAAGCATGTATAAAGATTTTGAAAAACAAGCTTATGAACATCAATGTCGCTTGATGGAAAAGGGGGTACAATAATATGCCAAATATGAGTCCTAACAAGTTGGAAATGCCAGTCCAAGACCCTATGGTAAGAAATTCTAACTATGAAGAAGTTGCTTTAGGATACACAGCCGAAATGGCACAAGAAGAAGCGAGTCGGTGTCTAAACTGTAAGACTAGACCATGTGTAAGTGGTTGCCCTGTTAATGTACAAATTCCTGAATTTATTGCAGAAGTTCAAAAAGGTAATTTTGAAAAGGCTTATGAAGTGATTAAAGAGACAAGCAGTTTGCCAGCTGTATGTGGTCGTGTTTGTCCACAAGAAACACAATGTGAAGCCAAATGTGTAAGAGGGATTAAAACAGAAAGTGTTGGAATTGGGCGTCTTGAACGTTTCGTAGCAGATTACCATATGGAGCATAGTAAAGAAGAAATTACTGTTCCAGAAAGTAATGGACATAAAGTAGCTATTATAGGAGCTGGACCAGCTGGTTTGACTTGTGCAGGTGATTTAGCAAAGAAAGGTTATAAAGTAACAATTTTTGAAGCACTTCACTTAGCAGGTGGCGTATTGGTATATGGAATTCCAGAATTTAGGCTTCCTAAAACCATTGTGCAAAAAGAAATTGATACTCTAAAAGCCATGGGTGTAGAAGTTATGACCAACATGGTAATTGGTAAAGTACTTTCTATTGATGAGCTTTTTGAGGAAGGTTATGAAGCGATTTTTGTTGGTTCTGGAGCTGGACTTCCTAACTTTATGAACATTCCAGGTGAGAACCTAAAGGCTGTTTATTCTGCTAATGAGTTTTTAACAAGAGTCAACTTAATGAAAGCTTATAGAGAGGGGAATGATACACCTATTAAAAATAGTAAAAGTGTTGCTGTTTTTGGTGGTGGAAATGTAGCAATGGATGCAGCAAGATGTGCAAAACGCCTTGGGGCAGAAAATGTTTATATTGTATATCGTCGTGGTGAAGAAGAAATGCCAGCTAGACGTGAGGAAATAGAACATGCTAAAGAAGAAGGGATTATCTTTAAAAATCTCACCAATCCTGTCCAAATTCTCGGTGAAGATGGCTGGGTAAGTGGTGTAGAATGTGTAGAAATGGAGCTAGGTGAACCAGATGAATCAGGAAGAAGAAGACCTATTGTTAAAGAGGGTTCTAATTTCGTTCTAGATATTGATTGTGCTATTATGGCAATTGGAACAAGCCCTAACCCACTTATTAGAAGTACAACTAAAGGTCTAGAAACCAATAAACGTGGCTGCTTAATTACAGAAGAAGAGACAGGTCTTACTACTAGAGAGGGGGTTTATGCTGGTGGAGATGCCGTAACAGGAGCAGCAACAGTTATTCTAGCTATGGGAGCAGGTAAAAAAGCGGCTGTTGCTATGGATGAATATATTAAGACAAAATCAGAAGCAGCTTGTACAAATTAGGATAATAGTAAGTAAGCTTAAATGATAGAAAACAAAGCTAAAAACGGATACCAAGTAGGAGGTATCCGTTTTTAGAGTGAAAAGATTTCTTTAAAGTACATATCTAAAAATAGCCCAGTAGTGGCAAAAGCTCCCCAATAAAACAAAGATATGAAAAATTTCATGGAAGCCAAAGTCTGGTGAGAAATTTGGTTTTTTAGTAGCATAGATGATACCGCCTATTGTGTACATTAACCCACCTAGCAAAAGGAATAAAAAGCCACCTAAAGATAAAGAGGCATAAAGTGGTTTTAGTGCAAAAAGAGCAATCCATCCCATCCCAATATAAAAGCCTGTAGAAAGTTTTCTTGGCATATTCATCCAAAACATTTTAAGGCTAATTCCAACAATAGCAAGCACCCAAATAATGCTCATGATGCTTAATTTCCAAGCACCCGTTAAGGAAAGAATACAAAATGGAGTATATGAACCCGCAATTAAAATAAAAATCATTGAATGGTCAAGCTTTCTAAGTTTAGCTAAAATAGTATCTGTTGTGTAAACGAGGTGATAAATACCACTAGTTGTATAAAGAAGTACAAGGCTTATACCAAAGATAAGAATAGATGCAGTAGCAGCTGGGCTAAGTGGCATATCTGTATAGTTAAGTAATATAATCGTTCCGATAATAGATAATACGGCACCTGATAAATGAGTTAAGGCATTAACAGGTTCTCTAAGATATTGTTTCATAATATTCATCTCCTAAAAATAACAAGTAGTTATTAATACTACTTGTAATTATATTATAAAATATATCATGATATACTTATAATAGTCAATAGAGTATAAAAAATAGACTACCTTGATTTAAATACCCCTTAAGTGTATGATAGAAATAAAGAAAAAATGATGATACACAAGGGCTATGTTAGGATAAATACAGAGTTATTAGGAGGAAGGTATGAACAATAAGGCATTACAGCAAATGATAGAAGAATTAAGTTTAGATGAAAAAATTGAATTAGAAAGTATTCCTAACTTAGATTTGTATATGGACCAAGTCATTACTTTATTTGAAAATACATTAGGGCATACTAAAAGATATGATTCAGATAAACTCTTAACTAAGACAATGATTAATAATTATACTAAGGATAAATTGCTTATGCCTGCGGTAAAGAAGAAGTATACTAAGGAACACGTGTTGCTTATGATTTTGCTTTATGAATTAAAGCAAATTCTTACCATTGGGGATATTAAGAGTTTATTTAGTACAATTGTTAATCAAGATCAAGTGGATGCACATTTGCTAGAAGGTATTTATCAAGTTTATTTGGATTCAAAAACAATTTATAGTACATCTTTTAAAGAAGAAACAATGAGCATTGAGAGTTATGTTAATGAGGAAATTCATAAATTTTCATTTGATAAAGAGGTAATAAGCAGCGAGAAATTAGGGAATATGCTTAAGGTGATTTTGTTAACAGAGAAGGCGAACTATTATAAAAGACTTGCAGAGAAGATAATAGATGAAGAGTTGAATACCAAAAAAAATCAGTAAGCAATAAAACTAAAAAAGGTAATGCAGAGTAGATAAAATCCTACTACGCATTACCTTTTTTAGTTTTAAAAAGTAATTTTAAGCATTTTTAGCTTCGTCTACAACTTTCTTTAATGCCTCAAGTGCATCAGCAGGAAGTTTATCAAAACCACCTTTTTCTGTATCACGAGATGCTACGAAGTCTACACGATCTTGCATACGTTTTTGTAGTTGTTCCACGTAGTTTGCATCAGTAAAGTCTGGTACAAATCCATCAATTTCCATGATTTCAATATCAGAAAATGGCCCCCATGGTTTAAAGTTGGCTCTATCTTCAACAATGGCTTCAAGTACACCAAGAGTTACCTCTTTAGTTACTTTTTTGCCCATAAAGTCGCCTGTATTAATAATATAGCAAGCAACATCTCTTTCAGCTACTAAAGCTTTGAATTTTTCATAATCATTAGCAAGTGGATAAGTTCTAAATGGGTTAGCATAAGGCTCAACAACTAAAGCATTGGGATCTACACCAGGAGCAAGTCTTTCAGCACTAGAACGTTTGGTAGCAAGAGTAGCACCCATAACTGAAGCAAGTTCAGCACCACTTAGTTTGACAACAGGTGGAATGGTTGGGTCTTTCATAATCCAAAAGATGGCATTAACTGGTTCATCAAACTTGTTAACACGGTTTGGTGACCAAAGGATTGATTTAACAGCACGTCCATTACCATTACGAATATCTTCTGTAACAGGAACAATTTTACCCTCTTCATCTAGCGTAGCACCACAATTTTGCATAGAAACAAGATATTTGTTATCTTCGCATGTAAGAGGATAATCTTGTGTTTTATCAAAGTACGCTGGTTCAAGAGCAATAGAAGAACCATCTTCGGTAGAGATGATGAAAGCGTCATCATGAAGAACAGTGATATCGTATTTACCATCATGACGAGCATGTGTAAGTGTGGATTTACCAGAACCAGAAAGACCAAATACACCTGCTACGAAGGATTTACCGTCTGGTAAGTTGTAACGTTTTTGTCCACCATGACAAGATGCGTAGCCGTGGCGATTAGCCATAGCCCAAGCAAGTGTAAGTGTACCTTTTTTGTGTTCGCCAAAATATCTCATACCAAGAAGGGCAGCACAGTTATGTATTGGGTCGAAGAATGTAAGTCCCATTGGATGGTCTGGATGAGACCAGTCAGGATCAGAGAAGATATAAAGATCGCCATCTGTATCATAAAGCTTTGATTCATTATACATTTTGGAAACTTCTTCGTTAATAACTTGGAAGTTAAGAAGCCATGAGTACATGTTGTTAGCAAAGCTTTTTGGAATACAAAGGTGTGCTTTAACTGAGAAATCTTTATCAAGACCAACGATAGCTTGAGCATGGCACATTTCTTTTGTACGAGCCTTAAAGATAGCTTCGCTGATTTTTAATCTGTATTCATTAATATCTACACCAGCCTCTCCCATAATTTTACGAGCAGCAGCAGCACGACCACTTACAGCTCCATCATTGAAGAGAAGAATTTTAGAATCTTCATCAAGACCTAAAAGCTCTGGTTTGTAAACAGGAATATCTGTGACGATTGTTCCAGGTGCTTCTTTTGCATATTTGTAAGCTTCTTTTAATGAAGTTACAAGTGTTACATTATTACCATAAAATGCTGTTTCAATTGTTGCACGAATTGAGTTGAAGATAGGATTTTGAGCCCCTATCTCTGTTCTAGGGAATCTTGCTTTGGTTGCCATAGTTTTAAATCCTCCTTGCAAATGTAATTGGTAAAAATATTATTATAAAATATTAAAATATTTTATAATAATATAATATATTAAAACAAAATAAAAGTAAATAATGTTTATTGAGCTTCCTTGAGCCACCTGATAGGCTTTAGAGTAGAGCAATGCTTTTTTAACCAAGAAAGGTCTTGGGCATTAAGCGTTTGTATGAGAAAAAGAAGAGGAATATAAAATAAAATACAAAGCCCTATGCCTAAACAAACCTTACTAGTAAGTCCTAAATCATAACGAAAGAGCTTATGAATGATTAATCTAGAATAAGTACTTGAAAAAGCAGCAGCTATGGCTGGTTTAAAAAGCCAGTTAATAGGGCGAACCTTGATTTGAGTTGTTTCAATAAGTTTATTAAAATTTAAAGTAGAGGTTAGAATAGAACTCATCATCATGATAAGCATCAGTGCGTGAATCCCTTTAATAGGTAAGAAAAAGTAAATAAAAATAATTCTAGTGGCAGCATCTAATAAACTATATTTAAGACAGCTCACTTGTTGGTAAAGGCCCTTTAAAATACCATCTGCAATAACTTCAGTATAGATGAAAGGAACAATTAAAGAAAGTAATCGTAAAAGTGGACCAATTTCAGCACTTTTATAAATAACAAAACCGAGTTCGTTGCCATAAGTTAAAAAGATAGAAACAACTAAGATACTTAGAATAAAAGTAAGCTGTAATACACGGTTAGTAGTATAAGCAACACGTTTTTTATTACCTAGAACATTAGCTTTAGCCACCTCAGGTATGAGTGTAGTAGAAAAAGCAGTTAGAAAGGCAGAAGGAAAGAATAGAATGGGAAAGACCATTCCTTTTAATACACCTAATGCACTCATTGAACTTGAGAGGGTTCCACTGAATTTTCTAAGTCCAACAGGAATTAAGATATTTTCTATAGACAAAAAGATATGACCAATATAAGAAATAGATGCAATGGGAAGGAGAATACTAAGAAGTTTATGAAATAGATGCCTAGATGTAAAAGAAGAATCCTCTTTAGGCTGGTTATGACGCCTATCTAAAATAAATAAAGCAAGAAGATAACTCCATGAAGTTATTTCACCAATAGTTAAGCCAATGCCAATGGCACCGTAAGCATAAGAGATACCTTTTGGGGCATATAGATTAACCAGAGTAATCAGTAGCCCAACTTTAGTGAGCTGTTCTAAAATATCAGCACTAGCAGGATAGATGGTTTTTTTTGTAGCATAAAAATAACCTTTAAAGCAAGAAGAACAAGTCATAAAGGGAATACTTAGAGCAAGAAGTCGTAGGCCTGTTGTTGCACTTTGGTCATGAATAAAGTATTGAACGAAAACAGGTGCACCAATAATAAGGGCTAGTGTTACAAGTAAACTAGAGCAAGTGCCAAAGGTGAAAGTCACCCTCATAATATGAGCAATATTAGTAGATTGTCTTTGACCAAGTGCTTCAGCAACTAACCTAGAAACGGATGCACATAGACCAGCAGAAGCAAAGACAACAGCAGTCATATAGATAGACATAACAAGTTCATAAATACCAATACCTTCAGTTCCTAACATCTGAGATAAAAAAACACTTGAAATCATACCCATAGTACGTGTTAAAAATGAAGTGGCTGTTAAGATTAATGTACTAGTCATTAAGTTTTGTTCTTTCAAGGTAAACCCTCCTTAATTATAAACAAGTGATTGCATAAGCCTATTAACTTTTCTATTTGTAGTAGTATATGTTCAAAAAAAAGATTTAGGACTAGTTTACTCTTTAAACATATGAGCATGTTATAATGGAGAAAAAATGAATAAACGTTGGAGGATTATTAAGAGTTATGAAAGATAAAAGACAGAAAGTACCTAATCAAATAGATAATAGACCAGCTAGCCAGTTAGAGAGAAATTATGCCAAAAAGTTAGGTGTTGTTTTACCAGAAAATGCAACACAAAGTGATGCCCAAGCACTGATTGCAAGAGACTTAGATGATGATGAAAAAGCTTCAGCAGGGCTTTTGGATTATGCAAGAGGTAAAGGCATGTTATGTTCTGATTATATTGGAAATAAAGCCCTTCATAATCAGCTTTTTGATAATTTAACCCCATTAGATAAAACAGTTTTCTTCTGTTTTTGTATTTATAAGTTTTATTGGCAAGATGATTATGAGGATTTATCAACACACCCTAAGAAAGCTATTTTTGAGGCATTTGGAGAACAGTATGAGAAAGATGGTTACTTCCAAGCATCTCTAGAAGATTATTTAGGAGAAGAAGTAGTTGCTTTTGGTAAGAGTAAAAGAATGGTAAATGGTAAAGAAAAGACAATTTATGGTGGTAGTGCCCATACTAGAGCTCATAACGTAGCTTATGAATATCTAAAGAGTAATGTTTAACTAGAATTTTTAGCATAAAATAATGCAGAGAGAAGTCAATATAATAGGAAAGAATTCTTCTCTCTTGCATATCTTATACAATGAAGTACACTTACCTAGTCAAGCCAGAGCTATAAATAAGTACAAAAGTCTTCAAAAATAAAGTTTGAGTCCTATTTAAAAATGTAATCATTCCACAAATAACAATGAAGATTTTAGTCGAAAAAAGATATTTACAAAAATGGAAATACAAAGGTATAATAGGAATACAAAATATGTAATCGATAACATATACCATAAATTCTTGAAAAGACTATTATAAAAGAAAAATAGGTCTTTTTAATTTTGAATCATATGAAATCGATAACATAAACTAAAGGGAGGATATTATGGATTATAAAAAAACAGCTGAGCTGATTTTGAAAGAATTAGGTGGAAAAGAAAACCTAGTGTCATCAGCACATTGTGCCACAAGGCTTAGACTTGTTATAGCATCAAATGACAAAGTAAATAAAGTAGCACTAGAAAATATTGAAGGTGTAAAAGGCGTGTTTTTTGCATCAGGTCAGCTACAAATTATTATTGGTACAGGTACAGTGAATAAAGTCTATGACGAACTGCTTGCGCTTACAGGTGGCAAAGAGGTTTCTAAGGAAGAGCTTAAAAAAGTTGCTAATGCGAATACAAATAAGTTCAAACAATTTATTAAAGTATTAGGCGATATTTTTGTGCCTATTATTCCTGCCATTGTGTCTGGTGGGTTAATGATGGGTCTAACAGAAGCTATTATGTTTTGTGTTAATAATGGATTTATGGACATTAATACACAAGGTTCAGTTTTCGTATTTCTAAAGTTATTTAGTAATGCGGCTTATGTTTTTCTGCCAATTCTCATTGGATTTAGTGCAGCAAAAGTATTTGGTGGGAATCGTTATTTAGGGGCTGTTATGGCAATGATTATGATTCATCCAGAACTTCAAAATGCATGGACTGTATCATCAGAAGGCTATCATGTCATGCAAAGTGTATGGGGTGGGTTATATGAGATTCCGTTAGTAGGTTACCAAGGACATGTTATTCCAATTATTATTTCTGTTTGGATTATGAGTAAAATTGAAGCAAAGCTTCATAAAATTGTACCAGAGATGTTTGATTTATTTATAACACCTTTTATAACAATCTTTGTAACAGGTTACCTTACTTTAACAATGGTTGGCCCAGTATTTGTATTTGTTGAAAATGCTGTATTAACAGGGGTACAACAACTTATTACATTACCATTTGGTATAGGTGGTTTCCTCATGGGTGGAATCTATGCTTCTACCGTTGTAACAGGCGTACATCATATGTACTCTATTATAGATTTAGGACAAATTTCACAATATGGTTATACTTATTGGCTTCCAATTGCTTCAGCAGCCAATGTTGCTCAAGGTGGTGCAGCTCTTGCAGTAGCAATAAAAACAAAAAATGCAAAATTAAAATCATTAGCTTTTCCAGCAGCAGTTAGTGCAATGTTAGGAATCACAGAACCAGCTATCTTTGGGGTTAACTTAAGATATTTTAAACCATTTATTGCAGCTTCTATAGGAGCGGGAGCAGGTGCACTTTATGCTTCAATCGTAGAGCTTGGTGCCACAGGAACAGGTGTTACAGGAGTATTTGGTATTCTACTTCATTTACATGCACCTATTCAATATATCATGTTATTTGCAATCTCTTTAGGCGTAGCATTTATTATGACATTGGTACTTGGATGGAAAGAAGATGATGCAAAGTAGAAGGTAGAAATAACATTGACAGCAATATTGGAGGATAAGGAATGAATGCTTTATATAGAGATTTGAAGAAAGTTACACAAGAGATAGAAAAGTTAAAGAGTGAGCGTGTTAAAAAAGACCCTTATCATTTAAGTTTTCACTTAATGCCAAAGGTGGGGTGGCTTAATGATCCTAATGGGCTTTGTTACTATAAAGGAAATTATCATGTATTCTTTCAGTATGCACCTTTTGATGAAACAGGTGGAGTAAAATTCTGGGGGCATTATACAAGTTCGGATATGATTAACTGGATAGATGAGGAAGTCGCACTCTATGCAGATCAACCTTTTGACTGTCATGGCGTATACTCTGGGTCTGCTCTTATTGAAGATGATAAAATGTATTTATATTATACAGGTAATGTTAAGAAGGCTGGAGACTTTGATTATATTATAGAAGGTAGAGAGCATAATACAGTACTTGCAATAAGTGAAGATGGCAAGACTTTTACATCTAAACAACTATTGATGACAAATGCAGATTACCCAAGTTATTTGACATGCCATATTAGAGACCCTAAAGTATGGAAAGAAGGGGACACTTATTATATGGTTCAAGGAGCTAGAGATAAGGAAGATGTAGGACAGATTCTCGTTTTTACATCTAAAGATAAGGTAAACTGGGAGGTCATGAACACACTTAAATCAAAAGAAAAATTCGGTTATATGTGGGAATGTCCAGATTTCTTTCACCTAGATGGAAAGAATATATTAGTTTTATCACCTCAAGGAATAGAGGCAGACGGTATAAAATATAATAATATTTATCAAAGTGGTTATTACTTATTAGAGGGTGACTTTAGAAGTTCAAATTATACATTAAGCACTTTTGAAGAGTTAGATAGAGGATTTGATTTTTATGCACCACAGAGTTTTATAGATGAAAAAGGAAGAAGAATATTAATAGGTTGGATGGGGCTTCCCGATATAGAGGAGCTTTATACTAACCCAACCATAGCATATGGTTGGCAACATGCCCTTACAATCCCAAGAGTCCTCACTATAAAGAATAATAAAATCGTTCAAACACCAGTAAAAGAACTTGAAGCACTTAGGACTAATGAAAAACAAGCAGAAGTTAAAACAAAAGCTCAAATTGAAGGATACAAAACTTTTGAACTTCAACTTGAAGTGGAGCAGTTAAAGGACCAGTTTGAACTGACCATCAAAAAAGGTGCTAAAATAACCTATGAGCAAGAATCAGGGTTTCTAACCTTAAGCTTTGATGCAAGTGGCTACGGAAGAGATAAAAGATGTGCAAAAATAGAGGCGTTAAAATCACTTACTATTTTCTGTGATACGTCATCACTTGAAATTTTTGTAAATGGTGGAGAGGAAGTATTTACTTCTCGTTTCTATCCAGAGCAAAATGAAAGAAGTATTTGCATGAACGGATTAGAAGGACGATTTAGTTTATGGGAAATGAAGGCGATGAAGATTGAAAACAAAGCTAACAAGTAGAATTGGTGCAGTAATAGTAGATAATATAGTCCTTTATGCAGCAGGATTTGGTGTATTAATACAATTAGGAGTATCAAGAGATAGAGCTTTAGTAATAATCAGCATAATGTTTGTCCTATATAGTATTTTAACTCCAACCTTCTGCAAAGGTTATCAGTTAGGGAAATATTTATTAGGTATGAAAATTGTAACAGACACCTATAATCAGCCCAGTTTCTTTAAACTTGCAATAAGAGAACTTATTAAGGTGATGTATGCCATACCTGTTATAGGCATTATCTTTATTTTGGTTTCCCAGTTTTTAATGGGTAAAAGAGAAGATGGAAAGATGCTGCATGATCTTATTGCTGGGACAAAAGTAATTCGTATTTAAATTTAAAGAGAGTATACAAGTTAATGAATGGAGAAGTCCCTCAAGAAGATTTGATGGGACTTCTTTTTGTATTAAGTTTGAAATAAGGGAAGAAGTTCATCGTATAAAAGATAAATGGGAATTAGCCTAGGAATAAGTATAAATTTCAGGAAGATAGAGAACAATACCTAGGTATAAAAATTCGAAAGACATGTATCTTAGTGATTGGAAGGATGAAATGATGAAAAAGTTTGTATGTACAGTATGTGGTTATATTTATGAAGGGGAGACACCACCAGAAAAATGTCCAATCTGTGATGTTGGTAGTGATAAATTTAAAGAAATGGAAGGGAATTTACAATGGGCTGATGAACATCGTATTGGTGTTGCTCAAGGCGTAGATGAGAGAATTATTGAAGGCCTTAGAGCAGGTTTTTTAGGCGAGTGTGCAGAAGTAGGGATGTATCTTGCTATGAGTAGACAGGCAGATAGAGAAGGTTATCCAGAGATAGCAGAAACATATAAGCGTATTGCTTATGAAGAGGCAACGCATGCAGCTATTCATGCAGAGTTACTAGGTGAAGTGGTTACAGCAGATACAAAGACTAATCTTAAATTAAGAGTGGATGCAGAATATGGTGCATGTCAAGGTAAGAAAGACATTGCGACATTAGCTAAACAATTAAATTTAGATGCAATTCATGATGCAGTACATGAAATGGCTAAAGATGAAGCGCGACATGGATGTGCATTTAAGGGCTTATTAGATAGATACTTTGGTAAATGATAAGATAGATTAATTCTAGTATTATTAATAGGTACAAGTAAATGAAATAGTTACTTGTACCTATTTTTCATTTCTTATATTTCTTCTTTTGGCATGGTACATGCCACACGTTCTTTTTGTGTCATCTTTGATAGCTTCTTAACCTCATCATAATCTAGCCCTAAACACTGAGCAATTAATTGCCCCATTTCTTGGTCTGCTTTATTAAATAAAGCGGTTTGTCTATACTGTAATCTTGGTGCTGCATTTTTGAGATGTTGGCTTACATTATAAATAAAATGGGCCTTGCCTTCATCATCTAATTGATGTCTATAAAATTCTCCAGGTTGAACATAATCGATATCTGAAGAATCTATAACGTGCCTCTTGATTTCACCTACAACTGGTATAGCAGGAGGGGCTACCTCTGGGCTTACATCCACACAAGCAAAGCTACTTGGATAATAATTAGGTGCATTTCCCATGTTCCCATTAACTTGCATAGAGCCATCTCGTTGTGTCGTATAAAGCATTGCATTTTTAGGTGCATTAATTGGAATCTGTGTACTATTAGGGCCTAACCGATAGCGATGTGCATCTTGATATGCCATGAGTCTTGCTTGTAAAAGTTTATCTGGAGAAGTCCATATCCCTGGTACAAAGTGTGCAGGTGCAAAAGCTACTTGTTCTACTTCGGCAAAGAAGTTTTCTGGATTTCGATTAAGTACAATCTTTCCTAATGGGATAAGTGGATAGTCCTCTTCATACCATGTCTTAGTGACATCAAAGGGATCTATTTTATAAGTAGCTGCATCCTCCGGAGGCATAATCTGTACATAAACACTCCAAGAAGGATAGTCCCCTCTTTCAATAGCATGATATAGATCTTTTACTGCATAATCAGGGTCTGATCCCGCTAGCTCTTCTGCTTCACTTGCTGTAAGGTTCTTTACGCCTTGGTCTGTTAACATATGATACTTCACCCATACATATTCTCCATCTTTGTTATACCACATAAATGTATGACTTCCAAAGCCATCCATATGTCTAAATCCATCAGGAGTACCTAAATTACTAAAAAGCCGCATGACTTGATGAAGT
>JARKVN010000143.1 GCA_029851645.1 Cellulosilyticum sp.
AGCAAGTGCGGCCACACATTTGATGTTACTTGTCAACTATTATTTCAAAAAAAGACCCCTATATCATTTTTGATATAGGAATCTTTTATCTTTGTCATCTTAACTTAATGACATTGTATTTAAAGGAGACTTCTTCTTTTTTAGCTTATGAAAGACTATCTAAAAAATGATGTGCTTTTTGGAAGTGTAAAGTAAGTGCATCCAAGCTAGGCCCCCCTTTTACTTGACGTTCTTTCACGCAAGTTGCCAGGGAAATAGCAGGATAGATATCTTCTTCAAAAATAGGATGAATGGATTGATAAACGTCTAAAGGAAGCTCTTCTAAAGAAGTGTCATGGGTGACACAATGAAGGACTAATTTACCAATTACTTCATGGGCATCTCTAAATGCTAAGCCTTTTTTGACAAGATAATCCGCTGCATCTGTAGCATTGGTGAAACCACCAGAAGCGGCTTTATACATATTTTTATCACATACAGTAAGTGTTGCTAGCATACGTGTAAAGATTGGCAAACACATTTTTAGGGTATCGATACTATCAAATAAGCGTTCTTTATCTTCTTGCATATCTTTATTGTAGGCAAGAGGTAGACCTTTCATAGTAGTGAGTAGGCTTATGAGGTTGCCATAAACACGCCCTGTCTTACCACGTACAAGCTCAGCAATGTCTGGGTTTTTCTTTTGAGGCATAATGGAACTTCCTGTACTATAAGCATCATCTAATTGGATGAAGTGGAATTCATGTGAACTCCAAAGAATAATTTCTTCGCTAAAACGACTCAGATGCATCATTAATACGGATAAGGTATAGAGTAAATCCAAACAAAAATCACGGTCAGAAACACCATCAATACTATTGTCGCAAATATCTGTAAAGTTTAAGGTCTGTGCAATAAAATCACGATCTAGTGGATAAGTAGTTGTAGCGAGAGCACCACTACCTAATGGTGAGAAGTTTGCATTCTCGTAACTAAAGTCTAGGCGCTTATAATCTCTTTTAAGCATTTCAAAATAAGCCATAAGGTGATGACCAAAGGTAATAGGTTGTGCACGTTGTAAATGCGTATAACCTGGCATAATGGTCTCACTATACTGCTCGGCAAGATTTAAAATAGTAGCCATTAATTCTTTAACAAGCGCTTTAAGGTGAATAATTTCATCTCTAGTATAAAGTCGTACATCTAACGCCACTTGATCATTACGGCTACGTCCGGTGTGCATTTTCTTGGCAACAGGTCCAATGCGTTCTATAAGAAGCGCCTCAATATTCATATGAATGTCTTCCATTTTTTCATCAAAAGAAATACAGCCTTTTTCAATATCTTCCAGTAAGGCTTTTAGTCCGTTAATAATAGTCGTACTTTCATTAAGTGTAATAATGTCTTGGCGACCTAACATGGTAACATGAGCAATACTGCCAATGATATCTTGCTTATAAAGTCGCATATCAAAGGAAATGGAAGAGTTAAAATGGTCTGTTAATTGATCGGTTTCTTTGGCAAAACGCCCACCCCATAATTTCATACTGATACCTCCTATTTGTTATTTTCAGCTTCCATAAGTGCGCGAACACGAAGTGGTAAACCATATAATCTAATAAAACCTGTAGCATCCTTATGATCGTATAAATCACCAGTTGTAAAGCTAGCAAGAGACTCGCTGTATAGAGAATAAGGAGACTGAGTACCTTGAGGAATGATGTTTCCTTTATAAAGTTTTAATTTAACTTCACCTGTTACAACTTTTTGTGTGCTTAGAACGAAAGCTTGAAGTGCTTCACGAAGTGGTGTAAACCATTTCCCGTTGTAGATTAAATCAGCAAATTGAAGTGCAACCTCTTGTTTGTAGCGATAAGTTTCACGATCTAAAGTGAGGTGTTCAAGTTCTTGGTGTGCAGCATAAAGAATGCTACCACCTGGTGTTTCATAAATACCCCTGGATTTCATACCTACTACACGGTTTTCAACGATATCTTCAATACCAATACCATTTGCACCACCTAATTCATTTAGTTTTTCAAGAAGGTCAGAAGGTGACATGGCTATACCATTTAAATGTGTTGGGATACCTTGGTTGAAAGTTAATGAAATAAGGGTTGCTTGATCAGGTGCTTTTTCTGGAGAAACACATAATTTAAGCAGGTGCTCATAATTTGGAGCATTCCAAGGATCTTCAAGCTCAAGACCTTCATGAGAAATATGCCACATGTTACGATCACGGCTATAGCTCTCCTCTTTTTTCATTGGAACTGGTAAACCACGTTTTTCAAGATATTCAATTTCTTCGTCACGAGATGAAATATCCCAAATTCTCCATGGGGCAATCACTTGTAAGTGAGGTGCAAGTGCAGCAATACCCAGTTCAAAACGAATCTGATCATTACCTTTTCCAGTACAACCGTGGCAAATGGCAACTGCGTTTTCTTTAAGCGCAATACGTACAAGTGTTTTAGCGATGATAGCACGTGCAATAGAAGTACCCAGATAATATTTAGACTCATAAATTGCACCCGATTGTACCATTGGGAAAACATACTCGGTCATAAATTCATCTTTAACATCTTCTACATAAACTTTGCTAACACCTAGAGCCAGTGCGCGCTCTTCTAAGCCAATGAGTTCTGCATCTTGTCCAACATTTATGCAAACAGCAATGACATCATAGTCATAGTTTTCCTTAAGCCATGGGATAAGAACAGAGGTATCTAAACCACCTGAATAAGCTAGAACAACTTTTTCTTTCATTATCATAAATCCCCCTTATAAAGTAATATATATAAGTTTATATGTATAATTATACATATATATTTACTTATTTCAATAGGTTTTACAAAAATAAAAGATTGTATTGATGTAGAATAAAGTGTAGATAGGTGAATGAATAGGAATAGTTTATAGGTCAAATTATTAATTAAAGAGGCATTTGAGTGTGAATTATAAATTTTAGGAAAAAAACATATTGAATTGATATTTCTTGATATTATAGAAAAGAAAACAAAGTTATAGTATACTATTATTATTATTTTATTATTCAAGGAGGATTGATACATATGTCTAGTATTTTTGATTTAGATGCACCCATTTGGGCGTTTATGGGTGAGGTTGCAGATATTATTATTTTAGCTTTATTATGGTGGATTGGGTGTTTAGGGATTGTGACGATTGGTGCTTCAACTACTGCACTTTATTATGTATTAGGTAAAAAAGCAAGAAAAGAAACAACTTATGTAGCAAAAGATTTTTTTAAAAGTTTTAAGCAAAATTTTAGACAATCTGTGCCATTATCTATTTTGGTGTCAATGGGGTTTGTAAGCTTTATATTATACTGCTCATTTATTATTGAAGGGGTTTTTATAGAAGCGTATGCAAGTTCATTAAAATATATTGTACCTATTACGATTGTCTTTGCTTTTGAACTTTTTAATTTTACAGCGTATTTATGGGCGCTTCTTTCTAGATTTGATATGACGTCTAAAGCTTTGATGAAAACAGCAATGATGATGACACATAGACATTTATTAACAACACTTGGGAATTTAGGTGTGATTGGAGCAGTAGCAGTCTGTATTATGAAGTTTCCTTTTATGATTATAGTGGCACCTAGCATGATTGTATGGGGGCAATCTTTCATGATTCAAAATCGATTTACAACTTATATTGAAGAAGCAGCTAAATGATATTTAAATTTTATTCATATCAACAGGTTATAATAAATGATAACTAAATGAAGGAAAAGAGGTATCATATGTTTGTTGAATTCTTTTTAGATATGATCTTATTTATTGGTTTAATTAGTTTATTTAATGTATTAAGATATGTATTTAAGATAAGAAAGATTATCAAGGTAAATAAAGATAATCCTAATATTCAAGGGATTACCATTATAAATGGAGAAGTTAAGATTATAGAGAAAACACCAACAGTTGAGACAAATGCAGAAATTGTTCAAGAAACTGTGAAAGACCCTATATGTGAAAGCTCATTAGACAAAGATAAAGCTTATCGTGTGATAAAGGATGGAAAAGAATATTTCTTTTGTTCATGGGAATGTAGAGAGGCTTTTTTGAATAAGAAAAAACAAGAAGAAGGTTGTGAGTAATACCTTCTTTTTATTTTTAGATCATCATGTTATATTTTAACTATGGTAAAAAATAAGGAGGAAAAGATAAGATGTATGTTGAAATAATATCAGTAGGGAATGAGGTTGTTTTTGGTCATACCATCAATACAAATGCAAGTTATATTGCACAAAAGATACAGCAAGTAGGTATGATTCCTAGATATGTCACAGCAGTTTGTGATGATGAGAAGGATATTTGTGAAGCTTTAGCCTGTGCACGTAAACGGGCAGATATTATTATATTTACAGGTGGTTTAGGTCCTACTAAAGATGATTTGACAAAAGAAATAGTCTCTAGGGCATTAGGCAAAGCGTTAGTCATGATACCAGAAGAACTTAATCGTATAAAAAACTATTTTAAGAAAACAAATCGTGAAATGGCACCTATTAATGAGAAACAAGCAGCATTTCCTAAAGATGCCCATATTTTGCCTAATGACTGTGGAACTGCACCAGGCTGTCTCATTCAAGAGGGGGAAACGAAGATTATTTTATTACCAGGTCCTCCTAAAGAAATGAAAGAGATGTTAGAAAAATATGTTCTACCTATTTTAAAAAAAGAAGCTGAACGTTTTGTAGAAACATTGGATATAAAGTGTTTTGGAATAGGTGAAAGTGAATTAGCAACTAAAATTCAGCATCTACTAGGCGTATTTGAATGGGGAAGTGTTGCGACCTATGTAGGAGATTATGAAATCATTGTTAGAATAACAGCTTATCAAAGAAATAAGCAAGAAGCTGAAAGTTCTATACAAAAAGCAAGAAAAGCCATAGAGGAGTGTTTAGAAAATTTTGTGATTGGTTATAATGAAGAAAAACTAGAAGAAAAGGTGGTTAAACAATTACTTGAGAAAAAATATACTATTTCCACTGTAGAATCTTGTACAGGAGGATTAGTAGCAGCGACGCTTATTAATTGTGGGGGTGTTTCTGAATGTTTAAGAGAAGGTGTTATTACTTATAGCAATGAAGCTAAAACAGCTTATGTAGGCGTTCAAGAGTCAACTTTACAAAAAGTAGGTGCAGTAAGTGAAGAGACAGCTCGGGAAATGGCAGAAGGAATAAGAAAAAGGGCACATGCTCATATTGGTTTATCCACTACAGGGATAGCAGGACCAGGTGGAGGTACCAGTACAAAGCCTGTAGGGCTTGTTTATATAGGGATTGCTATGCCAGAGGGAACAGAAGTATTTAAGTTGCAACTAAGTGGAACAAGGCAAGAAGTAAGAGAAAAGACTGTTAAAAATATTTTGTTTCAGCTTTATAAAAAATTGAAGTAAATTTTACTTGCTATGTAAGTGAAAGTTAGTTATAATAAGTTAAGAACAAGTGTTCGAGAAAAGAATGAGGTGATAAGAATGAATGAGGAGTCAAAAAAAGCATTAGATGCTGCTATTTCGCACATACAAAAACAATTTGGTAAAGGTTCAATTATGAAGCTTGGGGAAGCAACGGATACAAATGTGCATACTTTTCCTACAGGTTCATTAAGTTTAGATATTGCATTAGGAGTAGGGGGACTTCCAAAGGGGAGAATTGTTGAAATCTATGGTCCTGAATCATCTGGTAAAACAACGGTTACTTTGCACATGATTGCAGAGGTACAAAAACAAGGAGGTATTGCAGCGTTTATTGATGCCGAACATGCCCTTGATCCTGCTTATGCAAGTAAATTAGGTGTAGATATTAATGAACTTTATATTTCTCAACCGGATAATGGGGAGCAAGCATTAGAAATTGCAGAAACAATGGTACGTTCAGGTGCTATTGATTTAATTATAGTCGATTCTGTTGCCGCGTTAGTACCACGTGCAGAAATTGAAGGGGATATGGGAGACTCTCATATGGGACTTCAGGCAAGACTTATGTCACAAGCGCTTAGAAAACTCACAGCAGTTATTAATAAATCAAAGTGTACAGTTGTGTTTATTAATCAATTACGTGAGAAGGTAGGGGTTATGTTTGGAAGCAATGAAACCACTACAGGAGGACGTGCATTAAAATTCTATGCATCTGTTCGAATGGATGTGCGTAAGATTGAAACACTAAAACAAAGTAACGAATTTATTGGAAGTCGTACACGTGTTAAAGTTGTTAAGAATAAAGTAGCACCACCTTTCCAACAAGCTGAATTTGATATTATGTATGGTGAAGGCATCTCAAAAGAAGGGGATGTACTAGATTTAGCAGCCAATATTGATGTTGTGAATAAAAGTGGTGCATGGTATTCATATGGAGATCTTCGTTTAGGACAAGGTAGAGAAAATGCTAAACAATATATAAAAGAGCATCCAGAACTTTTACTTGAGATTGAAAATAAAGTAAGGAGTCACTACGGCGTAAAAACTTTAGACCATGAAGGGGTTATAAGGTATGAAGAGGATGAAAATGGAGAAACTTTAAAAGCTTATAGTGATGATGTGGAATAAAGGGAGATGAGGGCGAGGAAGTTAGGAAGGAGTTCTAGCTTTCTCGCCTATTTTTGCTTGGAAAGCTTATCTTGACAGCATTTTTAAAAAGTTATACAATTATAATGTTATTTGCACATTGATAACCATGGGAGGTGGTAAATATATTGGGATTTATTATAGGAATGATTGTAGTTGCAATAGTTGTTGGGATAATAGCCTTTTTCTGCGGCTTTTCTTATAGAAAACGTACAGCAGAAGCTCAAATCGGTTCAGCAGAAGAAAAGTCTCGAAAAATTATAGATGATGCGATTAAAGCGGCGGAAGCAAAAAAGAGAGAGATATTATTAGAAGCAAAAGAAGAAAACATTAAGTTTAAAAATGAATTAGACAAAGAAGTTCGTGAAAGACGAAATGAATTACAACAGTTAGAAAAAAGACTTCTTCATAAGGAAGAGAACTTAGATAAAAAGACTAGTGCGATAGAGCAAAAAGAAGAACAGATTCAGAGAAGATTGGACAAGATAGAAAGAACAAGAGAAGAAGTAGAAGAACTGAAGGAAAAACAATTACAAGAGTTAGAACGTATTTCTGGATTGACTCTAACAGAAGCTAAGCAGTATCTTCTTAAAACAGTTGAAGAAGAAGTCAAACATGAATCAGCTCTTATGATTAAAGAGATAGAAGCAAAATCAAAATTGGAAGCTGATAAAAAAGCAAAAGAAATTATTACAAATGCTATCCAAAAATGCGCAGTAGATCATGTTGTTGATACAACTGTATCAGTAGTACCTCTTCCAAATGATGAAATGAAAGGTCGCATTATTGGACGTGAGGGTAGAAATATTAGAACTTTAGAAACGCTTACTGGAATAGATTTAATTATTGATGATACACCAGAAGCAGTTATTTTATCTGGTTTTGATCCTATTCGAAGAGAGATTGCTCGTATTGCACTTGAGAAGCTTATTGTTGATGGGCGTATTCACCCTGCTCGTATTGAGGAGATGGTTGAAAAAGCTAAGAAAGAAGTTGAAGTGATTATTCGTGAAGAGGGTGAAGCAGCAACCTTTGAAACAGGGGTACATGGCTTACATCCTGAACTCATTCGTTTATTAGGTAAAATGAAATTTAGAACAAGCTATGGCCAAAATGTACTTCGTCACTCCATTGAGGTTTCAAATTTAGCGGGCTTAATGGCAAGTGAATTAGGATTGGATGTACGTTTAGCAAAACGTGCAGGCTTGCTTCATGATATTGGTAAGTCTGTAGACTACGAAGTAGAAGGGTCACATGCAGCAATTGGTGCAAACCTCTGTAGAAAATATGGTGAAAATGCAGTTGTTGTTAATGCGGTAGAAGCTCACCATGGTGATGTAGATCAAGAAACAGCTATTGCAGTTCTGGTTCAGGCGTCTGATACTATTTCAGCTGCTAGACCAGGTGCAAGACGTGAAACATTAGAAACTTACATCAAACGTTTACAGAAGCTTGAAGAAATTGCAACTTCATTTAAAGGTGTTGAGAAGTCTTATGCGATTCAAGCTGGGCGTGAAGTTAGAATTATGGTTGCACCAGAAGAAGTTGATGATCATGACTTAGTGCTTCTAGCTAGAGATGTAACAAAACGTATTGAAAATGATTTAGAATATCCAGGTCAAATTAAGGTAAGTATTATACGTGAAACACGTGCGACTGAATATGCAAAATAAAAGCGCTCTAAGTCATTGAGTAAAGAGGATAATGGAAGCAACACGAATGATTTGTAAAAGTCATTCGTGTTGCTTTTTGTGCATTATAAATTAGAGAAAAAGTTATATTTTATTAGGATGAGTGGAATACTTAAGAATGAGTAAGGGTAGATATGTAAAAACTGCAAATAATCCGAACAAACATAATATAATGGGTAAAAATGTTCGAAAAATGGTTGCTATTTATAGGTATTAAATTTATAATAAAGTTAAGACTACATAGGATGAAAGGGTGTAATGATGAGAGGTATTTATAAAAGCCCGTTACAAGGGAGATATGCAAGTAGTGAAATGCTTTATTTGTTTTCAGAAGAAAAGAAATTTAAAACTTGGCGTAAGCTATGGGTAACTTTAGCCGAAACACAACAAGAGTTAGGATTAAGTATAACAACAGAGCAAATAGAAGAGCTTAAAAAATATAGTGAAGAGATTAATTATGAAGTTGCTGAAGCTTGGGAAAGAAAAGTAAGGCATGATGTTATGGCGCATGTTCATGCTTATGGGGAACAAGCTGCTAAAGCAATGCCTATTATTCATTTAGGAGCAACAAGTTGTTATGTTGGGGATAATACAGATCTTATCATCATGTATGAAGCGCTTGAGGTGATTCGAAAGAAGATTATCAATGTGATTGATAAATTGGCGAAGTTTGCAGAAGACTATAAGGAGATGCCTACTCTTGGGTTTACACATCTTCAACCAGCACAACTGACAACAGTAGGAAAGCGAGCGACTTTATGGATACAAGATTTATGGTTAGACCTAGAAGAAATTGATCATATTCTAGCCCATAAACGTTTGCGTGGTGCAAAAGGTACAACAGGAACCCAAGCGACATTCCTTAATCTTTTTGAGGGGGATTTTGAAAAGGTAAAACTTTTGGATGCTAAAATTGCTGAGAAGCTAGGTTATGATGCTGTTTATCCTGTGACAGGTCAAACTTATACAAGAAAATTTGACTCAACCATGTTAAACGTTTTAAGCTCTGTTGCTCAGTCAGCTTATAAATTTAGTAATGATATTCGTATTTTACAGCATTTAAAAGAGATTGAAGAGCCATTTGAAAAACATCAAATTGGATCTTCAGCGATGGCATACAAACGTAATCCAATGCGTACAGAACGTATTTCTTCATTAGCACGTTATGTCATTTGTGATAGCTTAAATCCTGCTATTACAGCTTCTACACAATGGTTTGAAAGAACCCTTGATGATAGTGCCAATAAACGTATTTCTGTATCAGAAGCTTTCTTGGCTGTTGATGCTATTTTGGAAATTTATATGAATGTTGCTGATGGGTTAGTTGTTTATCCTAAAGTAATCCACAAACATATTATGGCCGAATTACCATTTATGGCAACAGAAGTGATTTTAATGGAAGGGGTTAAACGTGGAGGAGATAGGCAAGAACTTCATGAGCGAATTCGTGTTCTTTCTATGGAGGCTGCGGCTGTTGTGAAGCAAGAAGGAAAAGAAAATGATTTAATTGAGCGTATTTTAAAGGATGATCACTTCAAAATGTCTGAAGAGGAGCTCTCTCTTATTTTAAAACCATCTCATTTTATTGGATGTGCAGCTCTACAAGTTGATGATTTCTTAAACAATGTGATTAGACCTCTATTAAAAGAGAATGAAGATTTATTAGGGGCAGAAGGGTGTGTACGTGTATAATAATTTGTCGAAAAGGTGACTAATAAAACGAGTCACCTTTTTTGGAGTTATATGCAACAATAGCATAAATTCCTCGGATTTCTTTAACTTCCACAAATTGACCTAGAGCAATAGGGTTACCAGAGTAGGAAATAGCAGGCCAAATGGTGTGATCAAGTCGAACGCATCCACTTTCAAGATAAGTTTTACCTATCTTTTTGGTAACAATTCCGTAAGTACCAGTGAGATTTTGAGTAGAGGGACGACGTTTTGGAGGTTTAGAACCTCTAAGGGAAAGAAAGACTTTAAAGATAAGCAATAAAATAAGAGAGCAACTCAAAAAGCAAATGGTTTCAAATAATAAATTGTGAAGGAACAAAGAGAGAATGAATGAGATGAGTGCACCTGTTGAAAAATAAAGTAAAAAAGAGTGTCTGTAACAATAGGTTGCTAGACTAAAGATGCATAGAATGATTAACCAAACTTCGTTCATAAATAGTCTCCTTCTGGGAAAAAATGTATTTTGTTTTATTATAACATGAGAATGAAAAAATAAAACAGTTAATGAGTAAAAGATAAAGAAGTATGATGAAGAAAAATTAAGGAGTGAAGTAGATGAAAACAATTGGATTTATTGGTGTAGGGAACATGGGTGGTGCCATGGCTAAAGCGTGTTCAAATTTGAAAGAAGGTTGCGTTTGGATTTTTGATGTGAATCCAGATATTTACCAACATTTTGAAAAAGGAAAAAATATTCATTGTGCAAAGAGTATTAAAGAGTTAGTAACACAATGTGACTATATTGTGATGTCTATTAAACCACAGTATTATGAAGAGATTGCTGCAAAGTTGAAAGAGGATTTAGTGGAAAGTCAAATTATTATAACAGTTGCACCAAATTATGCACTAAGTGACTTGAAAACAATGCTAGGTGAGGAGGTTAAGGTGATTCGAACAATGCCGAATACACCAGCATTAATTGGCTCAGGAATCACAGCTTACTGTTATTTAGAAAAGGAAATGGAACAATCGTTACTTGTAGACTTTGAAAAATATTTTAGTAGCTTTGGAGAACTAGTAAAAGTGGATGAAAGCCTCATGCCAGCAGTAGTGGCTACAACAGGGAGTTCTCCAGCCTATGCTTACCTGTTTATTGAAGCGATGGCAGATGCAGCAGTTAGTTTTGGTATGCCAAGAGCAATGGCTTATCAAATGGCGTCAACTGCCCTTAAAGGCTCTGCAGAAATGGTACTACAGACAGGACAGCATCCTGGAGTATTAAAGGATGCGGTTACATCCCCAGGAGGAACGACGATTAAGGCTGTTTTAGCTATGGAAGAAAACGGTTTTAGAAATAGTGTGATTAAAGGGATGGAAGCTTGTTATCATCAAGTGAAGGAAATGTCAAAATAGGTGTTGTATAGGTATATTCTCTTCTTGTGCCTCATAAATTATTTTAGAACAAAAGATTGATGAGGTGAAGAAGATGAAGGATGGACAAGAAGGATGGAAGGTTTTTTTTGGTTCTAAAAAAAGCGTGCTGCTTCTGTTGGTTTTAGCAATGATAAGCAGCGTGCTTTATGTGATTTATCTAGAACAGACGAATCAATTACCTAATGAGTATTTAGAAAAGTATTTGGAGAGAGTGGATTTAAGGTGGAGTTTGGATAGCTTTCTAGTCATATTTTTTACATATTTTAAACGTTACTTATTGGTATGGTTGTTTGGACTAGTTCCAGCTATGATACCTATAAGTATCTTATTAACCTATATTTATATTTTTTCTTATGGGTTTTCTATGAGTTGGCTCTACATTACATTGGGTATTAAAGGAATGGCCCAAGCGAGTTTACTTTTTGGGATTCAAGGGGTTATGATGATAGGGTGTTTGCTTTTTTTAGTAGATAGAATACTAAGTAAAGTACATATCTTTGAAGAGGAAGCACTTTCAAAGTATAGTTTTTTGCTGTTAATAGGATGTATAGGGTGTGGTGTGGTAACAAGTCTTGAAATGTTTCTTAATATTTAGTAAGATAGATGAGCCATGTTATTTGCAAAGATTGAGCT
Source organism: Cellulosilyticum sp. (assembly GCA_029851645.1). Classification (GTDB taxonomy): domain Bacteria; phylum Bacillota; class Clostridia; order Lachnospirales; family Cellulosilyticaceae; genus Cellulosilyticum. The sequence continues at coordinate 11,997 of JARKVN010000143.1, forward strand.
TATAGGCTTAAGAGAGTTCAGTCTTTTTTTTGTGTTTATATTTTCTAATTAAAGAGAGATAATTGTTTGTTAATAGTTATTGCAGATAAATGAAAATAAAGTTATAATTACTTGAAGTATGACCGAATATAAAATATATAGGTAGCGAATATTGTAGATTATAAGAGAAGAAAGGGGAAAAAGGGAGAAAATGGACATTTTTTCAAATATTAATCTAGTCAATAAAGCCATTGATGCAACTTTGACTAGGGGAGAATTAATTAGTCAAAATATAAGTAATGTGGATACACCAAATTACAAAAGAAAAGACATTAATTTTGAAGGTGTTTTAAGTAAAGAGTTGGAAAGTAAAAGGGTACAAGAACTTGACCTAGAACGCCTAAATGCACCAGTTTATGTGGATAAGGAAACTTCTTTTTATCGAATGGATGGAAATAATGTTGATATTGATGTAGAAAGAAGTGAAGCAACAAAGGTTGAGTTAAGGTACAATACTTTAGTGACAAGAATTACTGCACAATTAAACCGTTTTGATACGGTACTTCAGAATTTAAAATAAAGGAGGCACTTAAATGAGTTTTTTTAGTTCACTCAATACATCTGCAAGTGGGCTTACTGCTCAACGATTAAGATTAGATATTATTTCTCAAAATATGGCCAATGCTAGTACAACCCGAACAGAAGCAGGCGGACCTTATAAGAGAAAGATGGTGGTGTTTGAACAAATCCAAAATGATGCATCTAAAGGTTTTTCTAGTATTTTAAAGGAAAAGAGACAAAATGGTAGTAATGGTGTGCGTGTCTCAAGAATTGTAGAGGATGAAAGTGAAGGATCCCTTGTTTATAATCCTACTCATCCAGATGCAAATGAGGAAGGATATGTAGAAATGCCAAATGTTAATATTGTAGATGAGATGGTTAATATGATTTCTGCAAGTAGATCTTATGAGGCAAATGTTAATTCATTTAATTCAATGAAGGCGATGTTTACAAAGGCTTTAGAAATAGGCAAATAAAACTAGAAAGGAGAGCAAACGATGACATCTATTCAAGGCTTAAATGGCATCAATGCAAATTTAATGTCTAAACAACAAAGCATAGCAAAGTTAACAGGAAGTGAAAGTTTTACATATGCTCTAGATGCGGCAAAGAATTTAATTGAGTCTAACATAGAATCTGAGAAAATTGTTTCACAAAAGACAGTAGACTTTATGACAGGTAAAAATGATAACGTAGTAGATTTAATGGTGGCACAAGAAAAATCAAGTATTTTATTACAGTATACATTGCAAGTTAGAAATGGATTAATGAATGCCTATAAAGAGATTATGAACTTACCTGTATAAAACCTGATTGAAGTAGAGAGAGGTGAAGATTTTGCAAGAGACAATTCAACAAATGTCAAATCAGGTTACTGAAAAGTGGAATAACCTAACTAAGAAACAAAAAATTCAAATAGGAATAGGTATACTAGCAGTTATTATAACAATTGTTACAATCTCTTTTTTAATGAGAACAAAGTATAAAGTACTTTTCTCAGAAAATATTAATACAAAAACAATTGCAGAGATTGCAAGTATTTTAGACGAAAATGGTATTAAGTATCGTGCCATTAATGATAGCACGAACATTGAGGTTGATGAAGAGCAGTATCAGAAAGCTTTAATGTTTACAGCCTCTTCTGGAGTAACTGAAAAAGGACTTAGTCTAGAAGAAGTTCTGAATAATGATATGTCTACCAATCAGACAGAAATCAATATTAAAACAAAGGAATACCTAAAGCAGTCATTACAAGAAGCACTCTCAGCAATTGATGGGGTAGAGTCTGCAAGAGTAGAACTTGTTATACCAGAACAAAAAAATGCTTATTTACAATCTCAGGTAGAAAGTAATGCGAGTATCTTTTTAACATTAAGTAAACCCTTAACTTCTCAACAATGTGAAGGGATTGCCGTTTATGTTGCATCAAGTGTACAAAATCTAGATAAGAAAAATGTTGTCATCATAGATTCAACAGGGGCAACACTTTATTCAGGGGGAGAAGAAGAGGGAACGCCATTAGGAAAGCAACAAGAGTTGAAAGCATCTGCTGAGCATGAATTAAAACAAAAAGTAGCTAACTTAATGGGGAACATGTATGATGAGGTAAGGATTAGTCCAAACCTTATTTTTAACTTTGACCAATATCAAGAAAGTAATGAAAATTACTCTACTCAAGGTGATGATGCAAGTAGGGGAGTTATTCAGCAAGAAAGTGAGTCTAAAAGCTCTTCAACTAACACAAGTGCTGGTGGTGCTGTTCCAGGGACAGATGCTAATGGTGGAGATATAACGAACTATCAGGGAGATGATGGTGGAGGTTCCTCAAGCAAAGACAGCCAGAAGGATATTATTTATTCACCCAATAAACAAAGTACACTTTATCAAAAAAATGTTGGGGATGTAGACTGGGAGCGATCTTCATTAGCGGTTAACTTAGTCAATAATAAAATTTATAGAGAAGAGGAAGTTGATTTAGCTGGACAAACTTGGTCTGAATTTAAAGAAGAAAATAAAGGACAAAGAGTATTAGCAGTAGAAGATGCAGTAATTAACTCGATTCAAAAGGCAACAGGTATTGAAAATGTTGTCGTTAATGCTTATGAAAATCCTATTTTTCTAGATAAAGAAGCTTATGTTATTGATTACAAAGACTGGATACCATACATCTTACTTGTTGCACTATTTGCTTTAGGTATAGTGATAGCACTTAAGTTTAGAAAACAAGAAGAAGTTGTGGAAGTTGAGCCTGAGCTTGAAGTGGAAGAAATGCTTCAAACTGCAAAAGAACAGATTGAAATTGAAGAGATTGAAGTTAAAGAAAATCTGGAAACAAAACGTCAGATTGATAAGTTTGTGGATGAAAAACCAGAGGCAGTGGCAAGTCTACTTAGAAACTGGCTAACAGATGAAGATTGGGAGGGATAGGATAATGAGTGAGATTTATTCAAATAAGCAAAAAGCTGCCATGCTTTTAATTGCCTTAGGTCCAGAAAAGTCCTCTAAAATCTTTAAGTATCTTAAAGAGGAAGAAATAGAAGAGTTAACTTTAGAAATTGCAAGTATTAAAGCAGTTTCACCAAAAGTTAAGGAAGAGATTTTGCAAGAGTTTTATGAAATGTGTTTAGCACAAGAGTACATTGCAGAAGGTGGTATTGGATATGCTAAGCAATTGTTGGAGCAAGCACTTGGATCAGATAAGGCCGTTCAGGTTATTAATAAGTTAACTGTTTCATTACAGGTAAGACCATTTGAGTTTGCTAGAAAGACTGAAGCCAGTCAATTGGTTAACTTTATTCAAAATGAGCACCCTCAGACTATTGCGCTTATCTTATCTTATCTAAAACCAAGTCAAGCAGCAGAGATTATTGGGGCTTTATCTCCAGAGCTTCAGGCAGAAACTGCTAGAAGAATTGCACTGATGGAAGGTGCATCTCCTGAAGTCATTGGTCAAATTGAAAGAGAGTTTGAAAAGAAACTTTCAACAATTGTTTCTCAAGATTATGCAAGTATTGGTGGGATTGACTCTATTGTTGAAATTATCAATCAAGTGGATCGTTCTACAGAAAGAAATATTATGGAAAGTCTTGAGGTGGAAGATCCAGAACTTGCAGAAGATATTAAGAAGAGAATGTTTGTATTTGAAGATGTTACAACTCTTGATAATAAATCCATTCAACGTGTTCTTAGAGATGTGGATAATCATCAATTGGCTGTTGCCCTTAAAGGTGCTGGTGATGCTGTTAAAGAAGCGATTCTATCCAATGTATCTAAGCGTCTTGCAGCAATGATTCAAGAAGACCTTGAATTTATGGGACCAAAACGTATGAAAGAGGTTGAAGAAGCACAACAAGAAATTGTTAATATCATTCGTAAGTTAGAGGATGCAGGTGAAATTATTATTTCTAGAGGTGGAGGAGATGATGTAGTTGTCTAGTATTATTAAAAGTGCTAGCATTAGAAGTCAAGGTATTATAGACTTATCTTCTAGAGGTCATAAATTTCCATTAGAATCTAGCAATGAACCAAGCGATGAGCAAGTAGTAGAAGAAGTTGAAGCAAACGAAATGCGCTCGGTAGCTCATTTACTCCAAGAGAAACAGGAAGAATTTGCAAGATTAAATTCAGTAATTCAAGAGAAGTTATTAGAAGCCACTCGTGAAGCTGAGTGTATACTTGCCAAGGCAATAGAAGAAGCAAATCAAATGAAAGAAGAAGCAAATCAAATGAAAGAAGAAGCTGTTATAGAAAAGAATGCTTTATTAGAAGAAGCTTATCATCAGCAGGAAGAAGTATTAAGGTGTGCTGAAGATAAAGTAGCACAAATAAAAAAGGAAGCTTTAGAAGAAAAGAAAGCAATGCTTGAAGCTGTAGAGGGTGATGTGGTTGAAACCATCATTACCCTACTGCAGCATATCATTAGTGAAGAGTTAACAATAGGTGTAGACTGGCTTAAAATGATAGTTCGTAGGATGTTACTACAGGAAGATGTTGGTGAAACAGTAACTTTACTCATTTCAAAAGAAAATATGAATCGTTTAGGTAAAGAGAAAGAGGCATTGATTGCAAGTTTATCTAAATTAGCTTCTATTGAAGCAAGTGACACCTTAAATGATACAACATGTATTTTAGTGACCAAGCAAGGCAATATCGAATATGATATCAATGAAGGACTTAATAAGATGATAGCAGAACTAAGGGTTTTAAAGGGATTATCATAGGAGTAGGTATGATTAATATAAAAAAATATGCGGAAGTTACAAAAAATAATTTATGGACTTACACAGGAGAAGTAACTAGAGTTATTGGCATGGGCATTGAATCTAAGGGGCCATTAGCTAATATGGGAGATATCTGTGTTGTAGAAGCAAGAGGTGATAAGGAGCCTATTACTGCCGAAGTAGTTGGGTTTAAGGAGGGGCATTTAATGTTGATGCCACTTGGTAGTTTAGAAGGCATTGGGCCAGGATGCAAAGTAAAAGCCTTTGGAGATAAGCTAACTGTTAAAGTGGATGAAAGTTTGTTAGGAAAAGTTGTAGACTGGAAGGCAATGCCAATTGATGGTGAAATGATTTATTGTAAAGATATTGCTCCAATTGAGAATGATGCACCTAATCCTATGTCTAGAAAGCGGATTAAGACACCACTTGAACTAGGGGTTAGAGCCATTGATGGTATGTTGACCGTAGGAAAGGGGCAAAGAATTGGTATTTTTGCAGGAAGTGGAGTAGGTAAGAGTACGCTAATGGGTATGATTGCTAGAAATGCACTTTCAGATATTAATATTATTGCATTAATTGGCGAGCGTGGTCGAGAGGTTAAAGAGTTTATTGAAAATGACTTAAAAGAAGAAGGACTAAAGCGCTCTATTGTTGTTGTTGCCACCTCAGATCAACCTGCCTTAATGAGATTAAAAGCAGCCAAGACGGCTACAGCTTTAGCAGAATACTTTAGAGAACAAGGCAAAGATGTTCTTCTAATGATGGATTCTTTGACACGTTTTTCTATGGCTCAGCGAGAAATTGGACTTGCAATTGGTGAGCCACCTGTATCAAGAGGTTATCCGCCTTCTGTTTATGCAGAGTTACCTAAGCTTTTGGAAAGGGCAGGTAATTCTGATAAAGGAAGTATTACAGGGATGTATACGGTTCTTGTTGACGGGGATGACTTTAATGAACCTATTACAGATACTGCACGAGGTATATTGGATGGTCATATTGTTTTATCAAGAAAATTAGCACATAAGGCACATTATCCAGCTATTGATGTTTTAGCTAGTATTTCCAGGGTTATGAGTAATATTGCAACTTCAGAACATAAAAAAATGGCAGCAGAGCTTAAAAAGCAAATGGCCATTTATAAAGAGTCAGAGGACTTAATTAATGTAGGGGCTTATAACAAAGGAAGTAACGCTGAGATTGATTTAGCAATAGAAAAGAATCCAAGTATTACCAGTTTCCTTTGTCAATCTGTTGAGGATAGGGTTGCTTTTGAAGAAACCTTAAATGAAATGCGAAACATTGTGGGCTAGGTGAGAAAAATGTTTAAATTTAAATTAGAGCCTGTATTAGCTTTAAAAGAAAAGGTTGAAGATAACAAAAAGAGAGAGCTTGGTGTAGCCATACAACATCAAGAGCATATTCACCTAGAAAAGCTAGACCTAATACAGAGGAAAAATGAAGCACTTCATGATGCACAAAATAGTGGGAGATCTAGTGTGAACATACAAAGCTTAAAGCTATTTAATGCATATAGTACATACATTAATAAGGCCATAGAGGAGAAAGATAAGCAGTTTCAAGAAGCAAAAAAACAGGTCGCCTTAAAAAGGGAAGAGCTTCTAGAAGCAGTTAAAGAAAGAAAGATATTAGATAATCTTAAAGCTATTCATCTAGAAGCCTTTATAGAAGAAGCGAAACAAGAAGAACAACGTATTACAGATGACTTAGTAACTTATAAATATGGTAGAAAAGGAAAGGAGTGATATAAACTATGGCTAAAGAAAAAAAGAAAAAAGAAGAAAAAGAAGAACATTTAAATCCTCCTTTAGAACCAAGGAAGCGAAAGAAAAAGAAGTGGCTAGTCATACTCATTCTTCTACTGATTATAGGAGGCGTAGTAGTATTTTTCAGAGCACCTATTATGAAAGCTTTAAAAAATGTGCCAGTAATAGGTCAATTTATTCCAGATGAAGTAGTTGAAGAAAGGCTTACTCCAGAAGAATTAGAATTAAAAGTAAGTACACAAGAAAAAGAAATCGCTAAGCTTGAAGCAGAAATAAAAGCCTTAGAAGAAAATAACATAGCATTAAGTGAGCAAAATGAAAGCTTAAAGCAATATGAGTCTATGTATACAGACTTTATGGCTCAAAAAGAAGCTTGGGATGAAGAGGTTGCAAAAACCAATACAGAATTATTTATCCAGCAGTTTGAAAGTATTTATCCAGATACAGCTGAGCGTATTTATCAGACGCTTAAAGGAGAGAAAGTTTTATCTGATCAGCAGAAAGCACTTTCTACAACCATTGCAGGAATGGATGAAGATCAGGCTGCAAAAGCTTTAGAACTATTAATTGCTACAGATTCAGAACTTGTTCAAACAATATTTGGAGGGATGAGTGCGGATCAACAATCTATTATTTTAAGTGCAATGACTTCAGAAAGTGCTGCACAAGTGATTAAGTTGATTTCACCTGATGAGAATTCAGTTGGTTAGAGAGGAATAATAAAGATGGGATACATGAATTTAGGGAGCATGCTGATTCAGCCTATAAGCGGCTTGAATCAAACTGGAGAGATCAGGGATGCAGGAACAAGCTCACAAGACCAGTCATTTAATAAAAAACTTAGTGAGATGAGACAAAACATTCAGTCTAATAGGCTGGACTATAAACCTGCTAATAAAAGTGTAAAAGATAATAATAGAAGACAAAATCAAGATTTAAAGACAAACAATGAACTATCTGAAAATAAAAAAGTAGAAGTAGAAAAAGATAATTCATCTAAAGATACAAGTAAAGTATCTAAAGAAACTGATACAAAACCAGAAAAAACAAACACAAATAAAAAAGAAAGTGAGTTACCTGAAGAGGTAGAAGCTAATGAAGTAGATGAGCAAATACTGATGCTAGTAAGTCAGTCACTTAATATGCCAATTGAAGAAATAATGCAGTTATTAAGTGAATTTGGGATGGAAGTACAAGACTTGCTGAGCCAAGAAAGTTTTGGAATGTTTGTTGCAGAGGCTTTGGGTGCAGGTAATATGGAACTTCTTCTAACAAAAAGTGATGATTTATCTAAAGTGACTCAATTATTTGAGCATCTAACTCAATTAAGGGAATCAATGAGTCAAGATGAGATGTTAAATGGAGACTTAGGGGCTTTACAGGAACAAATACCGACCTTAGTAGAGAATGAAGCTATACAGACAGTACAAAAGGGACAAGTTGGAATGGAGCCGTTAAGTGAGGTGAAGGCTGGTAAGGAACGGTTAATAGAAGAGTCTAAAAATCAGTTAAGTTTTCTACCAGAGGGCGAAACAACACTAAATAGTGTAGGTGAACAAATACCAGTACATCATTTCACATCAGCCCAAGTAGTACAAAACTTTCAAACCAGTAATGGAACAGTGATGCAGACCATTACTTCTAAAGTAAGTGGTTCAGGAGAAACTTTTATTGAGCAGATAGATTTTAAAGTCATTGGACAGACTAAAGAGCTTAATGTTCAAATGTCACCTAAAGAGCTAGGACATCTTAATATTAAAATTGTTGAACATAATGGAAGTTTAGTTGCAGAGATAAAAGTTGATAATGAAAAGGCAAAAGATTTTATATTAAATGAAATCCATTTGTTAAAAGAAAGGCTTGAAGGTGAAGGTTTAAATGTTTCAGATGTGAAAGTTGATATTAGGCAAGATCAAAGGCAGTCTCAAATGGAACAAGAAAAACAAAAATCTAGCAAGAGGATTCAAGAGATTATCAGCAAACATTTTGATGAAGTAGAAGAACAGGAAGAAGGTCCAGTACAAATACTTACTGAATCAGAAGTAGACTATATGGTATAGGAGGAGTACATATGTCAAGTACAACAGATGCTTTAGGTGCAGGTGTACCTATAAATAGTGACTATTTAACGCTAAAAGAAGAAGTGAAAAGTCAAAGTGAACTAGATAAAGATGCCTTTATTCAACTTCTAGTAACACAAATGAAGTATCAAGATCCATTAGAGCCAATGGATAACTCACAGATGCTTGCGCAACTTGCACAATTTACAGCACTTGAACAAATGATGAATGTTGCACAAGTGAACCAAAAGCAACTAGCTAGCAATTTGATTGGAAAGTATGTGGAATATGCTTATAAAGATCCTGCAACAGGTCAGACGAACTATTACATTGGAAAAGTGGATTATGTAAATCTTAATGGAGAATCACCTGTACTTGGGATAGGAGATAAGGAAGTTTCTATTGATGATATTTATAATGTTGTAGATGGAAGTAATATTCAAACCAATACTTCTGCATTTGATGTTATTGGAAAAACAGTTCAAGCAACAATGGAAGAAAAAGGTCCAGATGGCAATATGCAAAGTGTTATTATTGAAGGGGAAGTTCAGAAAGTGACACTTAAAGATGGTACACCTTATGTAGTCATCGGAACAGGTAGTCATGTTCTAGAAATTCCATACTCAGATGTTAAAAATATTGTTGAAAATACAAGTATTACTGGACGTGAAATAATCGCAGAGATAAAAAATGAAGATGGAAAAACTGAAACCATAACAGGTATTGCAGAATATATTAAGGTGACTTCAGAGGGTACATTTGTATTTGTAGATGGAAAATTTGTAGACTTTAATGACATTACATCTGTTAAGTAAGAGAGATTATAAGGAGGAAAAAGATTATGATGAGATCAATGTTTTCTGGGGTATCAGGACTTAAAGTACACCAGACAAGAATGGATGTTATAGGTAATAATATTGCAAACGTAAATACAGTAGGCTATAAATCACAACGTGTGACATTTAGTGATGTTTTCTCACAAACTTTATCTGGGGCAAGTTCTGCAAATGATGAAACAGGACGTGGTGGAATGAATGCTATGCAAGTTGGACTTGGTGTGAATGTTTCTTCTATTGACATGCTCATGACACAGGGATCAGCCCAAAGAACAGATAATCCATTTGATTTAATGATCAATGGCGACGGATTTTTGATTGTAGGAGATGCAAGTGGACAGTATTTTACACGAGCAGGTGCTATAAGACAGGATGCTGATGGAAATCTTGTGATTGCTAATGGGATGAAAGTATTAGGATGGAATGGTCCAGCAGTAAAGAATCCTATAACAGGAAAAAATGAAATTCCGAGAGGCGAAGTGCAAGAAATTAATTTAGCAAAGGGAGAAAATGCTTCTGTTAACCCTTCTACAACAACAGGAATTACTTTGTCTGGAAATATTTCTTCTACAGATGATGAGGTAATAACAAGCTTTAGTTTTTATGATAGCCTAGGGAATTATTACTCAATGCCAATTAAATTAACTAAAGATAAGGCTACTGCTGATGGTACATGGACGATTTCACCAGGAGATCCGGTAACAGCTTTTGATGAGAACGGAACAGCTATACCAGATGCATATCTTATAACAGATCAGAGTGGAAATAAATATAAAGTAACACAACCTACTTTTAATCCTACTACGATTAAGTTTGGTACAAATGGTAAAATTGAGCAACCATTAGATGTACCAATTGAGTTTAATGTAAAAGTTGAGGAAGGTGTTGTACTTAAGGCAGAAGATAAAGATAAAGTTCCTGCTACTCCTATGTCGAATATTTCTGATACTGGATTAGATTTAGATGCAGATGTTTCTACACTTACTCAGTACTCAGTAAAAACAAACTTAGATCCTAAATCAAATGGTTATGCAGCAGGAACTTTATCAGGATATAGTATTGGATCAGATGGAATTATTACAGCCACCTATACAAATGGCGAAATGAGAGCCATTGCACAGGTTCCTTTAGCTCAGTTTGATAATCCAGCAGGGCTAGAAAAAGTTGGGGATAACCTTTATGCAAAGACAAATAACTCAGGTGAGTTCGATGGTATTGGCTCAGCCGGTATATTTAATACAGGCGTACTTGAAATGTCAAATGTGGATCTTTCAAGTGAATTTACAGATATGATTGTAACACAAAGAGGATTCCAAGCTAATTCACGAATTATTACTGTATCAGATGAGATGCTTCAAGAGTTAACAAATCTTAAACGTTAAATTTTAGTCATGTGAGGGTAAAGACTCTCACATGAAATTTAAAAAATGAGTTTTTTGTGGAGGATGAACATGGTTACATTAACCAAACTAAACAAGCAGGTGTTTACAATTAACTCGAATTTAATTGAAACCGTTGAAGAAACACCAGATACGGTGATTGCATTAACAACAGGAAATAAATTTGTAGTGAAAGAAACACCACAAGAAATTATTAATAAAATTATTGAGTATCAAAGAGAAATTCATCATTTAGAGTATAGAAAGGAGTAAACAAGTGGATATATCTACAATTATAGGGTTGGTATTTGGAGTAGCCTGTATTATTATATCTATTTTCTGGGGTGAAGGAACACTTGGGGCCTTCTTTGATCCGGCATCAGTATTCGCCGTTATTGGTGGAACAATAGCTGCACTATTAATTGCTTATCCCATTCCTAAATTAATGGATGGATTAAAAGCAGGAAAATATGCCTTTCAAAAGAAAGAGCTTGATCCAGTAGCAGCTATTAAACAAATTAATGATTTAGCATTAGCTGCAAGAAAAGAAGGATTATTGGCATTAGAAGAAATTGGAAGAAATATGGATGATGCCTTCTTACAAAAAGGAATTCTACTTATGGTAGACGGAACGGATGCAGATTTATTACGAAGCATCCTAGAAACAGATATTACTTTTGTAGAAACTCGCCATAAAGATAATGCAAAAATATGGGAAACTATGGCAGACATGGGGCCGGCATGGGGGATGATTGGAACTCTAATTGGACTTGTTATCATGTTAGGGAACCTAGATGACCCTTCTTCACTAGGACCTAAAATGGCCGTAGCCTTAATTACAACTTTTTATGGTTCAGTAATGGCAAACCTTGTTGCAACACCCATTTGTAACAAGTTAAAATTAAATAATGATGATGAAATATTACAAAAACAACTAATGGTAGAAGGATTACTTTCAATACAGGCAGGTGAAAACCCAAGAGTTATTGAAGAAAAACTTAAAGCCTTCTTACCACCAAAAGCACGTAAAGTATTTGATGAAAATGCGCAAGAATAAGGGGTGAAATTGTGAAAAAAAAGGAAGATGAACCTAAAAAAGGCGCCCCTGCCTATATGAATACGTATGGTGATATGATGACTCTGCTCTTATGCTTCTTCGTTTTACTATTTGCTTCATCTACAGTGGATGCAGCAAAATTTGAGGCAATTGTTCAATCTTTCAAAGAAAGAATTAGTATTTTTGATGGAGGAGAAACCATTAGAACAGATACTAATTCCATGAAAAATGGTATGTCACAATATCCAGAGCAAGATCAAATTGCATCTATGCAGGAGGCTGCTATGATAGACCAAACCTTAACTCAAACGCAGAAGGAGTTAAGTGGCTATATTAAAGCAAAAGATTTAGAAGATCAAATAACTGTTGAGAGAACAGGTGATGAGATTGTCATGCGCTTTTCAGATGTATTACTTTTTGAATCTGGGAGAGCTGAAATTAAAGCAGGTGCTATACCTGCATTAAGTACAATAGGTGATCAACTAAAAGATTATATGGAACAAGGTTATAGTCTTAATATTGAGGGGCACACAGATAATATGCCTATTCGTACATCACAATTTCCTAGTAACTGGTATTTATCAAGTGCTAGAGCAATTGCTGTAGCAAGCTTTTATATTGATGAAATGGGATTTGATAGAACAAAGGTAGCATGTACAGGAAGTGGAGAGTTTAAGCCCATTGCAAGTAATGATTCGGCAGAAGGAAGAGCAAAGAATCGTAGAGTTGAAATTAAGCTGAGTTTATCGACAACTTAGTCAGTAGAAGGAGGGAAAAGGGTTGGAAAATAAATTTAAAATATTTGTCATTGTTGCAATTGCTGTTTTAGGCTTAGCAATTGCAGGAAGTACATTTTTTATACTTCGTGCACTCAATAATACCAATACTGCCCCTAGTGAAGAAGTAAAAGAGGAAGTAGTAGAGCTTACTGAAGTGGCAATAGGGGAAGCTGTTATGACCAATATTGCATCAGAGGGTAATGTGCAACATTTTGCTAAAATCCAAGTAAAAATTGGAGTGGATGCAAGTGATGAAGAAAAATTCACGGAATTTTCAACTAAGCTAGAAAGTAAAGCTGCAAGTATTCGTAATGAGTTAATTAGGACAATTGGTGAGCAGACTTATACGATGTTAAGTGATACCAATACAGGAAAAGAAAAGCTATCAGATGAAATCATTTCAAGGTTAAATCAGTTATTAGATACAGATCTCATACAGGCAGTTTATTATGAAGAATACTTTGTTCAATAAGAGATAAAGGAGGTGACTCTTAGGTGGGTGAGGTACTATCACAAAGTGAAATAGATGAGCTATTTAAAGCTTTAAATACTGGGGAAATAGACGTTACTGAAATGCAGGAAGCAAGTGAACATAAGGGTGTTAAAGTATATGACTTTGCAAGACCGTCAAAGTTCTCCAAAGAGCAACTTAGAACATTAGAAATTATATTTGAAAATTATGCAAGGTTAATCTCTACCTATTTGTCAGGTCATCTTAGAACACTAGTGTCTGCTGAGGTGAGAAATGCTGAGGCAGTTACTTACTCAGAGTTTTCTAATGCACTCATTAATCCAGTTATTTTAGCAGTAACGGATTTTAGACCATTAAAGGGTTCAATTATACTTGAAATTTCCCCTAATATGGGATTTACCATTATAGACCGTGTTTTAGGTGGTAGTGGGAGTGAAATGAATAATATTCGTGACTTTACGGATATTGAGCGTGTTATTTTAGAGAAGTTTTTTATTCAGTTTGTTGAATTATTAGTTGAGCCTTGGCAAAATGTAATAGAGTTAGATCCAATGCTTGAGAAGATTGAGACAAACTCACAAGTAGTGCAAATCATATCGCCTAATGAAATCATTGCGCTTGTTACACTAAATATAAAAATTGGAAATGTAGCTGGTTTAATGAATATATGTATACCACATTTAGTAATTGAATCGATTATGGATAAGTTAAATACTAAATTCTGGTTTGCACAGAAAGAACAAGAGTTAGGGCCTTCATATGAGGAATACATACAAAAAATGATTCGAAAAACCCGTATGCCAATTAGAGCGGTATTAGGAAAAACGCACATTACAGTAAAAGAATTTCTAGAACTCACACGTTCTGATATCGTAAGATTAGATAGAGATATTGACTCGGATTTAGATATCTATGTAGGAAATATTTTGAAATTTACAGGAACACCTGGTGAATATAAGAACAAGGTAGCCATTAGAATTAATCAAGTTATTACAAGGGAGGATGAGTAATGGTAGCTGAAATGCTTTCCCAAGAAGAAATTAATGCCCTACTAGGGGGGGCTGTGAGTGACACTTCTAATAGTGACTCGGAAGAAGTAAATGAAAGCAAGGCTGTTGCCTTAACTTCAGATGAAATTGATGCATTAGGTGAAATTGGGAATATCAGTATGGGAACAGCTGCAACGACCCTATTTACGCTTCTCAATCACAAGGTGCTTATCACAACTCCAAAAGTTGAAGCAATGACATGGGATGACTTTACTGCGACACTTACGGATGACTTAACTGCAGTATCTGTAGATTATACTGAAGGTCTTACAGGTGCGAATTTAATGATTCTAAAGGACGAAGATGTAAAGGTCATTGCAGATTTAATGATGGGAGGAACAGGTGCTTATATTGATGGACCTGTCACAGACCTTCATTTAAGTGCAATTGCAGAATCTATGAACCAAATGATTGGTTCATCTTCAACATCAATGGCGCAAATTTTCAATAAAAAAATTGATATTAGTCCACCACAAGCTATTAAAATGGACAC